>JAFYWY010000083.1 GCA_017546455.1 Opitutales bacterium | reverse complement strand
ATTGTGTTTTGGAATGAGGGCGTTGGGTATCGTTTGATGCTCTGTGTCCCCGTGCCTCCGTGAGAGGTTGTATTAGAATTTCTCGCGGAGCCGCAGAGTCACGGAGCGATAACGGAAATCAACTCGTCACATTTCCAATTCAATTTTCTTCGGAGGATTGTGTTTTGGAATGAGGGCGTTGGGTATCGCTTGATGCTCTGTGTCCCCGTGTCTCCGTGAGAGGTTGTATTAGAATTTCTCGCGGAGCCGCAGAGCCGGATTCTAATTCCTGTTTCCCTTCACAATCTCGTGCTTGCCGTTGATTTCTTCGTCGCTGAGTGCGAGAGAAAAGCGCAGAGCCGAGGCGATTTTTTCGATTCTGAATGCGCGGGAAGCCCGGTAGTTGTAGAGCCATTCCGGTTCGCAGGGGAAGCGGTGTGCGCCCGTGAAAATATTAGTCGAGAGATGTCCGAGCGGGAACCAGCCTTCGTCCGAAAAATCGACGAACAGGGCAATCAGCGGGCAGTTCATCGCGACGGCGAGATAGGCATAGGCGTTTTCTCCGGAAAGGCAGACGCGGGCATTGTGAATGAGCCAGGCGTCTTCCGCGGAGCTGGTTTTTCCGCGCAGGTCGATGATGTGTGCCCCGTGGGAGTTGCGGCTGAAGCGGAGAAAGTTTTCCGAGTGGGACGGATTGCCGAGTACGATAATCGGCATGCCCGCAAAGCGCGTGAGCCATTCCGCCGTCTTAGAAAAAACGGAAGCGGCAATCGGGTGGCCCTGACGATTGGAATCAAGGCAAAAGACCGCGTAATCGCTTTGGTTGGCAAGTCCGTATTGCTTTCCGATTTCGCCGAAAATTTCGCGGTGGGCGTCGCGGTAAACCGAAAGCGAGATTTCCGGATGCTCGGGTGCGGAGACGCCGAAGGGACGCAACAAATCAAAATTTTTGAAGGCCGGGTGGCGGGATATATCGGATTTCGGACGCAGAATTTCCATCGAAACACTGCCGTCGTGTTCGCCTTTTTCCGCGATACTGATCGGAACTCCCGCGAGCTTGGCGGCAGCGGCGACCTTTTGTGAAAACGCAAGGTGGACGATCGCTTCGATTTTTTGCTTTTTGAAACGCGCTGCGAGTTCTTCGGGCGTTGAATCGTCCGAAATCGTGAAAATACCGTCGAGCGCCGGATGATCGACGTAGAGCGGCGCGTACTTTGCGCGGATGAGCAGGAAAATACGCGTTTGCGGAAGGGCTTCTCGGGTCGGCGCAAGTACGGCGGAGGCAAGCACGGCGGAGGCAAAATCGTCCGGACGTGCGATGACGAGTGTTTTCGGTTTAATTTCGGGGAGCGCTTCCGTTGAGGCTACCATTTGCGACACAGTTTTTTGAATGCGGGAACGGGTTCTTTCCCGTTATCCCAGACGGCGCCGACAACGGCAATTCCGTCAAATCCCATCTTTCTGCACTGCTTCACGTTGTTTTCGGCGACACCGCCGAAGGCAAAAATCTTAGTGGTACCGCCCTGTTTTCGGTGGTAGGCGACGATGGCGGCGTACTCCTGCAGGGTGCGCGCGGGAACGGTGAGGTCGCGGTCGGACTTCGGGAAAATCGGTCCGAGCATCAGGCAACGAAAACGCTTATCGCACTTTTCAATGTCCGCGTAATGCTGGCATTGGACGCTGATTTTCTCAGCCGGAATCGAGTCCGGAACGACTTCGTCGCTACGGATATGAAATCCGCCTAAGCCGAATTTTTCCACAAGCTCCGGAAATTGATGAAGGATGATGCGGGAACGATAAATTTTCGGAATCGACTTAACCCACGCCTGAACGCGGTCGAGATTCCAACGCGGCTTGCGAAGATGGTAGCTTTGCAGGCCTTTTTCAAAAAGTTCGCAGACAATTTTGGCTTCGTTGCGAACGGTTCCCGTAGGCGAAAGGACCGCGATCGCGTCCGGTTGTTTGCGGACGGAGAACAGGCGAGCGACTTTTTCGAGCACGGTCATGTTAAAATAAAAATCCCACGGCGGCGCGTGGGTGAAAGACTTTTAGAAGAGGGAAAGCACTTTTCCCGGAACACCTCGCAAGGCGGGCGGCGTCCGGGAAAAGCGACAATGCCGATTCAATCGGCCTAACCCCAGAGACGTTTCTTGTGGCGGTTGGCCTTAGAGCGTTTCCGGCGTTTATGTTTGTTCATCTTCAGACGACGTTTTTTCTTGAGATTGCCCATTTGTTTCGATGGTTATGATTTTGAAAATTGAAAGGCGAATTATTGACGCTCTCGTGCTCCGTGTAAAGCATTTTTTTGCTCCTCCGGCCTTTCCGCAGGCATCGGCACCATTCTTTAGGGGCGTGGTCGTTTTCGGGCTTTCTTTTTTTAACGTAAACCTAACACAGGGCGAACACGCTTTAAACGCGGGGGTGTTAGGCTTAGTGAACAATGAGTTATTCGAGTGATTTAAACCGATGCCGCCGTCCGCTGTTTTTCCGTAAACTGACGGATACGGTACTTCGCCTTTTCTCTTTTGCGGCCATCTCTGTGGCGGTCGGCGGGATGGGCTGGATTTTATTTTGTGTGCTGCGCTACGGGGTGGGCGTGCTGGATTGGGGATTTCTTCTGAATCCTTCGAGACCCTTCGGCTTGCCCGATAACGGGATTGCGAACGCGGTTCTGGGAACCTTGCTCATTACGGGTGTGTCGGCGGCAATCACGGTGCCTCTGGGCATTGCGGCGGGGATTTATCTTTCGGAGTTCGGGCGGCATTCGCGCATTGCTCACTTTCTGCGTTTCAGTGCAAACGTGATGATGGGGATGCCGAGCATTCTGGTCGGCCTGTTCGTGTACATCATCTTCGTGGTGCCGTGCGGCCACTTTTCGGGCTTCGCGGGTTCGCTCGCGCTCGGGATTATTATGTTCCCGGTCGTGATGCGGACGACGGAAGACATGCTTGCGATGGTGCCCTACACGCTGCGGGAATCTGCTTTGGCGCTCGGAATGACGCGGGCGCGGACAACGCTCGCCGTCGTTTGCCGATCGGCCCGCAACGGGCTGGTGACCGGCGTCCTGCTGGCGATTGCGCGTGTATCCGGCGAAACGGCGCCTTTGCTCTTCACCGCGCTCTTCGCGGACTCCTGGCCGAACCGCTTTTTCTCCGCGCCGACGGCGAATATGCCGGTGCTCATTACGCAGTATGCGGACTCGCCTTTCCCGACGGTTCAGTCGGCGGCCTGGGGCGCGGCGCTTGTTATCACTTTACTCGTTCTTACTTTAAACATCTTTACCCGAATGGTTTTTCGGGAACGAGGACAATAATTTATGGCTACAAAAATATCGGCGCGTAATCTGAATTTTTTCTACGGAAATCATCAGGCGCTTTTTGACAATAATATCGACATCGAGGCGAACAGCATTACGGCGGTTATCGGTCCGAGCGGTTGCGGGAAATCCACGCACCTGCGGATTTATAACCGGATTTTCGAGCTCTACCGTGATCAGCGGGCGAGCGGTGAGCTCCTGCTTGACGGAGTAAACGTCCTCGACAAAAAGGTGGATGTCTTGGACCTGCGGCGTCGGGTCGGGATGATTTTTCAGAAACCGACGCCGTTCCCGATGTCGGTTTTCGACAATGTGGCTTATCCGTTACGTTTGCATTTTAAGCTTTCGCGTGCCGAAATCGCCGAGCGCGTGGAGCAGGCGCTAATCGGGGCGTCCATTTGGGACGAGGTGAAGGACAAACTCAAGTCCAGCGGTTTGGCACTTTCCGGCGGGCAGCAACAGCGCCTTTGCATTGCGCGTGCAATTGCGGCGGAACCCGAGGTCTTGCTGATGGATGAGCCGACGAGCGCAATCGACCCGGTGGCGACTCTGAAAATCGAGGAGCTTTGCCTGCGCCTGAAGGAGAAGTTCACGATCGTTATCGTTACCCACAATATGCAACAGGCGGCGCGTATCAGCGACTTTACGGGATTCTTCTACAAGGGGCGAATCGAAGAGTTCGGGACGACCGAAAAGATTTTTTCCAACCCGGACAAAAAGCGCACGGAAGAATACATTACGGGGCGCTTCGGATAAGCCGCGGGAACGTAACGACAACGCTTTATTTTTACGACGATGAAAGAACATTTTAACCGAGCGATTATTAACCTGAAGCAGATGGCTGCCCAGATGGCGGCAGATGCCGAAGACGCACTCGCGAAGGCGGTTCATGCCGTTTCCGTACGCGACACGCAACTCGCGAAACGCGTGCTTGAGGGCGATTACCGCATTGATTGTGAGGAGATCAAAATCGAGGAGGAATGTCTGAAGATTTTGGCGCTTTACCAGCCTGTCGCTTCCGATCTGCGGACGGTCGTCACGATTCTTAAGGTAAATATCGAAATCGAACGAATCGCGGACATGGCTTGCAATATTGCCGAACGTGTTGCCGATATGGCGCAGTTCGAGCTCGAAAGTACTCCGGAGATACAGTTTGACTGTACGGAAATGGCGGAACGTACGCGGGAAATGCTACGCTTCGCCTTAGACTCTATGACCTACCGTGATCCGGAGCTTGCCGAACGTGTCATGCGCTCCGATGACGTGATTGACGCCATGAATCGGCAGAATTTTGCTTGGGCAAAAGAACAGATGGCTGCGCATCCGGAACTCTGCGGCTACCTGCTGGATTGTTTGACGATTTCCAAGAGCTTTGAGCGCATCGCCGACGTGGCGACGAATATCTGTGAAGACGTGATTTATCTCGAGCGCGGAAAAATCATTCGCCACGGGAACGCATAGGCTATTTCTAAACGGTGACAGGTAATCGGTGAACGGAATGCCGTTTACTGTTTACCGGTTTCTATTCACGCTTGCCTTTAGTTTTTAAACTTTAACCGCCTGATATCTTCTCTTGCCCAGCGTCGAATGGCTTCTGCAAGCTGCGGAAGCGCTTTGCGAAGTTCCGGGGAGGGGTAGAGCAGGCGGCTGTTTTCGTTGAGGCGGTAAATTTGGCGCTTGCGGACGGCGGGAAGCGGGGCGAGCCCCGGATTTTTTTTCAGTGTGTCGGCAAGCTCCGGCGCAAAACTAAGCTGTTCGGGGCCGTCAGGCGTCACATAAATAATCAGATCGCTACGCGTCATGATGAGCTTCTCCCGCGATAGTTGGGGCCAGGCTCGCGCAGTATCTCCGGGCGCGGCATTGATGCCGCCGCAGAGTAGGATGGCTTCGCTAAGGTAGGATTGCGGACCGGCGCAGACCTCACCCCAGAGAACCAGCACGCGCGGACGGCTTAGAAGCGGATTTTTGCGGAGTGATTCCCGAATAGTATTTTCCGTGTGGGCCCATTCTTCCAAGACGGCTTGAGCGCGTTCTCGGCGTCCAGTTTTTTCGCCGAGGAGGGCGATGTCGCGCTTAATGTTTTCATAGCTCTCGGGGAAGAGCGTGACGTACGGGATTCCGTATTTTGCCATGCGCTCAAGGAAGCTTTTGTCGCGGATGTCGGCTT
>JAFYWY010000082.1 GCA_017546455.1 Opitutales bacterium | reverse complement strand
TGCCGTTAAGCCCGACGTATTTCCACCACATCGTCGAAATACCGGCTTCGATCGCGACACGATTCGTGCAGGCGGCGGGAAGCACTGCTTCGCGATACTCCGGAGCCTGCTTGTCGAAAATTTCCATCGATGGCATAGAAACGACGCGCGTTCCGGCGCCGAGCTGTTCCGCCGCCGCAACCGCCAACTGCAGCTCGCTGCCCGTCGCGATAATGATGCGTTCGAGAGCCGCCGTTTCCTTCACGGCAATATACGCGCCCTTCAGCGTTCCCGCACGACGCGTTGCCGCCGGAATCATTTCCAGTGCCGGCACATTCTGGCGGGAGAGGCAAAGCGCGACCGGACCGTCCTTGCGGGCAACCGCATACGCATAAGCCGCAGCCGTTTCTTCCGAATCACCCGGACGAATGACGTCGAGGTTCGGAATGCAACGCAGCGACGAAACGAGTTCCACCGGCTGGTGCGTCGGACCGTCTTCTCCGACGGCGACGGAATCGTGCGTCAGCACGTAGTAAACCGGGAGCTTCGCGAGAGCGGAGACACGGACGGCGCCGCGTGCGTAGTCGATGAAGGTCAGGAAGGTCGAAGCCATCGGCTTGAAGATGCCGTAGTAGCCGATACCGTTCGTGATTGCAGCCATCGCATGTTCGCGGATGCCGTAGAAAATATTGCGTCCCGTCGGCGTTTCGACGTCAAAATCACCGCCGTCCTTAATGTAGGTTTTGACGGAGGAGAAGAGGTCGGCCGAACCGGCAAGCATAAGCGGGTTCTGCTTGGCAAGTGCATTGAGCGCGACTTCGCCGGAAACGCGCGTAGCGTTGTTGTTGGCGCCGAATTCGGGAATGAGCGCGAGCAGCGCTTCGGCGGTTCCGTGATCGCCGGCAATTCCCTTGTCGAGCAACGCGGCAAGCTCCGGATTGGCGGCCTGCCATGCGGCGAAAGTCTTTTCCCAAGCCTGATAAGCGTCTTCGCGACGAGCGGCAAGCGCGGCAAAGTATTCGCGCGTTTCCGGCGAAACGTAGAAACGTTCTTCCGGAAGGCCCCAGCCCTTGCGCGCCGCTTCCGCAAACTTCGCACCGCCTTCGCCGTGCGCCTTCGTCGTTCCTGCCACTTCGGCAACGCCCTTACCGATGAGCGTCTTGCAAACGATGATTTTCGGACGACCGTTCTTGTGCGACTTCGCGTCTTCGTAAACGCGGATCAGGTCCGGAATGCTGTGTCCGTCTTCCAAAAGCCAGGCATCCCAGCCGGCCGCCTGGAAACGGAGCATCGTGTCTTCGCGCTGAGTCTTATCGGCCGGAGCATCGAGCGTGATGTCGTTGGCGTCATAGAAAAGAATCAGATTATCGAGACCGAAACGCGCCGCGAAGGAAGCCGCCTCATAAGAAATGCCTTCCTGCAGACAGCCGTCTCCGCAGAGTCCGACGACAACGTGGTCAAAAATCGTGTGTTCTTCGGTATTGAACTTAGCAGCCGCCATCTTTTCGGCGAGCGCCATACCGACGATATTGCCGATACCCTGACCGAGCGGTCCCGTCGTTGCTTCGATGCCGGGGGTATCGCCGAATTCGGGGTGACCGGGCGTGAGGCTCCCGCGCTTGCGGAAGGTCTTCAGGTCGTCCAGCGAAATTGCGAAGCCCGCCAAGTGCAACCACGCATAGCTGAACATGCTTCCGTGTCCGGCGGAAAGTACGAAACGGTCACGATTGATCCATTTCGCATGCTTGGGGGCAACGTTCAGGCAACGGCCGAAGAGCGCTGCGCCGATTTCGGCGGCGCCGAGCGGGAGCCCCATGTGCCCGGAATTACAACCGGCAATTGCGTCGATAGCCAAACCGCGGGCCTCGTCGGCCGCGCGCGTCAATGCGTTAATTTCAGTGGTCATCTCGAATAAATTAAAAAGCAATTTTATATCGTCCCGAGACCTTCCGTGCGAACATTTTTTAACGCGAGAGCACAAAAAAGTCCCGTACTTGCATACGGGACTTCAAAAGTGGTTGCCCGACCAGGATTCGAACCTGGACTAAATGAGTCAGAGTCATTGGTGCTGACCGTTACACTATCGGGCAAAAAAATGCTTAACTGGAGCCAGAAGTCAGGATCGAACTGACGACCTATCGCTTACAAGGCGATTGCACTACCACTGTGCTATTCTGGCCTCCGGCACTTCGCCTTTCCGTGCGGAAAAGCAAAATAGGGTTCTGATAGTTTCATTTTCCCGCACATACGTCAACTCAATTTATCCCGAAAATAAAAAATATTTCCTGCGCCAAAAATCTCTTTGGGAAAATTTACCATTGAAAAAAAAGCGGCAATCAATAGGATTTGGGGAAACTTATTACTTTCTAAAAAAGCTACAACCCGAATAACTTATGAACCTCAACCTCATCAAATACTTGTCTCTTTCGGCTTTCTGTGCAGCCGCAGCCGGTTGCGCAAGCTACGACAACTCCGTCCAGCAGGAAGTTACTTTCTATTCGGAAGACACTCCCGCGGTGACCGTTTCCCTCAACGGGCAAGTCCTCGGCGAAACGACGTGTTCGACGGTTCTCGACCGTGCGGCAAGCTACACGGTGGTATTTTCCAAGCCGGGTTACCGCTCGGCAACTTACGAGCTGACGCCCTATGCGGATCCGGACACGGGCGTAGCCGCTTTCGTGGAAGAAGTTTATTGCCCGGAACTCGAAGTCGCTCCGGTCGAAGAAGCTGAAGCCGTAGCGGAAGTTGTCCCTGCAGCAGAAGAACCGGTCGCAGAGCCCGAAGTCCCGGTAGCAGAACCGGAAGTCGCTCCGGAAGTTGAAGAAGCTCCGGAAGCTGAAGAACCGGCCGTTGAAGCCGAGCCCGAAGCGGAACCCGCGGAAGAAGCTCCGGAAGTTGAGCCTGAAGCCGAACCTGCGGCAGAAGAACCGGTTGCAGAACCGGAAGTTGCTCCGGCAGTCAAAGAAGAAGCTGCTCCGGAAGTCGCCCCGGCAGTTGTCGTTCCGGCAGAACCCGAAACTCCGGTTGTCGCCCCGGTCGTGAAAACGCGCACGCTGGCGGAACTCGAAGCCGAGCTCGCCGAAATCAAGCGCCTCCGCAAGCTGAACCTCATTTCCGCGGAAGAATTTGACAAGCGCACGGCAGCTCTCGCAGCCGAAGTTGCTCGAACCTACTAATTCGGATTCGAGTTCAAACGCCCTCGTGAATTCACGAGGGCGTTTTTGTTAAAAAGAATCGCGCCCGCCGCAACGGCTCTCTATCCTTCGTCTCAATGAAATCGTTCTTCAAGTCCTTCTTCGCAAGCTATTTCGGTTCCTGCCTCGGTATCGTAACGTTCGCAGGGCTCCCCCTGCTCCTTGTGATTTTGGTCCTCTGCTCCCTCGTCTCCGAGAGCACCTCCGGCAACGCCGCGCCTCTCCAGGCCCGCAGCTTTCTCGTCATCGACCTCTCCCGCGGTTTTTCGGACCACCCGACATTCAGTGCATACAACCGCAACGACACCCTGCTCGCTCAGGGACGCGGCGCCTACGGCTTGCTCGACACGCTCCTCGCCGTCGCCGAAGCCAAGAAAGACCCGAAAATTTCAGGGATTTTCCTCTCGGGGACGAATTGCCCCGCCGGGCTTCCCACGCTCGAAGAGCTGCGGAAGGCACTGAGCGATTTCCGCCAATCCGGCAAACCGGTTTTTGCCTATCTTCCCTCGCCGACTCTCGGCAATTATTTTCTCGCAAGCACCGCAGATAAAATTTGGATTCACCCGCTTGCAGAAATCCCCCTCAACGGCCTCAGCTCCGACGGCATTTATTTCAAAAAAGCTCTCGAAAACCTCGGTATCGGCATACAAATCGTCAAAGTCGGCAAATTCAAAGCCGCCGTGGAACCGATGATTGCGGACACGATGAGTGACGAAGACCGCCGCCAACGGGAGGCCATTCTTCGCACGCAATGGGGCTGTATCCTTGACGGCGTCGCGAACGGACGAAAAATCGCTCCGGAAGTACTCGAAAATCTCTCCGAGCAGGAAGGCTTTGTCGATGCAGAAGAGGCACTGACCCTGCGTCTCGCCGACACGACATTTTACAAAGACCAAGCGATCGAAGCGGTTTGCGCTTTCGGGATGCACGATGAGGCGCTCAATTCCTTCCGCCAAATCGACCTCGCCGATTATATCGAACAAAAATCGATTGCTGCCATCCCCGCCCTCAACGCCATGCCGGAAGACGTCGAAAACCAAATTGCCGTCGTTTACGCCGAAGGCGAAATTGTTGACGGCTACGGGGCAATCGACAATGTCGGCGGCGAACGTCTCGCCGAGATGCTTCGCGACCTCCGTTCAAACCCGAATGTTCTCGCTATCGTCTTGCGCGTCAACAGCCCGGGCGGCTCCGTGTTTGCCAGCGAACAGATTCGCCGGGAACTGGAATTGGCCGCGCGCGACCTCCCCGTCGTCGTCTCGATGGGCGATGTCGCGGCAAGCGGCGGCTACTGGATTTCCACGCCCGCGCAAAGAATTTTCGCCGATTCGACGACCGTCACGGGATCCATCGGCGTTTTCGGCGTCTTGCCCAATCTCGAAGCGCTCGGCAATAAAATCGGCGTCTCGACGACCGGCATCACCAGCGCGCCGTTCGCCGAACTCGGAACGATGCGCCGTCCGCAAACGCCGCAGGAGCTTGCGGTTTTCCAAAAATCGGTCGATAAAATCTACGAACGTTTTACCCTGCTCGTCGCGCAAAGCCGCAAGCTTCCGCAGGCACGCGTGAAAGAACTCGCCGAAGGCCGTATCTGGGACGGCAAGGCCGCCAAACAACATGCGCTTGTGGACGAAATCGGCGGCCTGGCCGCGGCGATTAACTACACCCGCAAGCTCTTGGATGTTCCGAATACGCAATTGCGTCAGTACCCGGGCGCGGTCAATCCCTACCAGCAACTTGCGGATGCGATTGCCGCTCCGGAAAACGCTCCCTTCATTTTTGCCGCGCGGGCGTTCGGGGAAAAGAATTCTCCGACGGAAACGCTCTCGCGCGAACTCAAAGCGCTTTGGAAGAACCTGCGTGCTCTCAACGACCCGAACTGCATCTACGCACGTTTGCCCTGGGACTTCACGACGGAAACCCGCTAATCATCGCTCCATGTCTACACTCTCCCAACAAGTTATCGACGCGACGCGCGAACTCTCTGATGCCGTCTCCGCTCTCCGCTTCTCGGATCCCGTCGCCTACGTTTACAATCCGCTCGAGTACGCGCGGGAAACTCACGAAGCTTTTCTTGAGCGCTACGCCGCAACCCAAAAACGTATCATTTTCATCGGGATGAATCCCGGCCCCTTCGGCATGGCGCAAACCGGCGTTCCGTTCGGCGAAATCGATGCCGTCCAAAACTGGTTAGGCATTTTCGGTTTTGTCGGCCACCCCGATCGGGAACACCCGGCAAAGCCGGTCGAAGGCTTTGCCTGCAAGCGCTCGGAAGTCAGCGGAAGAAGACTCTGGGGACTTTTCAAAGAGCGCTTCGTCACCCCGGAACGCTTTTTCGAAGAACACTTTGTCACCAATTTTTGCCCGTTGCTCTTTACGGCGGACAATCCCCGCGGGAAAAACCTCACGCCGGAAGACCTCGTCCCCGAAGAACGCAATGCCGTGCTCGCGCCCTGCGACGCCTTTCTCCGCAGACTGACGGAACTGCTCGAACCGGAATGGCTCGTCGGCGTCGGAGCCTTCGCCCAAAAGGCAGCCATGCGCGCCTGCGACGGCCTCCCCGTGAAATATTCGACGGTCATCCACCCGTCACCCGCATCGCCGCTCGCGAACAAGGGCTGGGCGGAAAACGCTTCGGGCGCGCTCGTCCGCAACGGCATCTGGCCCGCCGCTTAATTTTCATTTTCTGTATCCCTATGAGCTACGCCATCTCACGCTTTAACACGATTCGCCGCAAGACCCGAGAAGTACTCGTCGGCGGCACCATCGGCATCGGAGGCAACAACCCGATCCGTATCCAGTCGATGACGACATCGAACACGCTCGACGTCGCCGCGACCGTCGCCCAATGTATCCGCCTTGCGGAAGCCGGAAGCGAGCTGATTCGCATCACGGCCCCGAGTGTCGCCGCCGCGCAAGCGCTCAAGCCGATCCGCGAGCAATTCCGCGCCGCCGGATTTTCGCAACCGCTCGTTGCCGACATCCACTTCCTGCCCGCCGCAGCCATGGAAGCGATCGAGCACGTCGAAAAAGTCCGCATCAACCCGGGCAATTATGCAGACAAACGTTCCGCCGAAGCACGTGATTACACGGACAAAGAATACGCGGAAGAACTCGAACGCATCCATGCTGCCGTCGCCCCGCTGATTCGCCGCGCCAAGGAACTCGGGCGCACCTTGCGCATCGGCACCAACCACGGCTCGCTGGCGGAACGCACAATGCGCCGCTTCGGCGATACGCCTGCCGGCATGGTCGAAGCCGCCCTCGAATTCGTCCGTATCTGCGAAGCCGAAAATTTCCACAACCTCGTGCTTTCGATGAAATCGTCGAACCCGAAGGTCATGATCGAAGCTTATCGCCTCGCCGTCGAAAAAATGAACGCCGAGCACATGGATTATCCGATCCACCTCGGCGTCACCGAAGCCGGAGAAGGCGAGGATGCCCGCATCAAATCCGCAATCGGCATCGGGTCTCTCCTCGTTGACGGCATCGGCGATACCATCCGCGTCTCGCTCACCGAAGATCCGTGGTACGAAATCCCCGTCTGCCGCGAAATTCTCTCCCGCATTCGTCCGGAAAAAGCAGTGGTCTCGGGCGGCATCGCCTCAAGCCCCGTCTGCGACCGCAGCGTCAATCCGCTCGACTATCACCGCCGAGATATCGTACCGGTAACGCTCAACGCGCAATGTGAAATTTCCGTCGCCGCCCCGCCGCGCGTTTTCGCGTTTGCGGACGTCGAAAAGCCGTTGGCACAAATTATCTGCGACATTCGCGAAGCCAATTCCAAATCAACCCCGATCGAAGGCATCGTCCTTCCCGTCGCGACGCAATCCGACCTCGCCGCCGCCTGCGAAGTACAATGCGCCCTGGAAGACGAAATTCCCGCATTCATTTTTGACCCGGTAAAAGACAGCGTTCCGGAGCTCTTTGAACACTTCCGCCCGTCGCGTAGGTCCGCCTCCTACATCCAGCGCCGATTCAATCCGGCGAATGCGGAAATCATTCCGTCCTGGGTAAACGTTTGCCGCGAAAAAGGCGTCGGTCTCGTCGTCGACTCCACGGCTGCCGCACGCTCCGCCGTACTTCCGGAACTGCGCGACTTCCCGCAGGAGCAACTCATTTTTACGACGAGCCGCAAATCGCCCGGCGTCCACATGGTCGGCGGCTATCGCCAATTGGCTCAGGCTTTGGCCAATGTCGGCATTCACTCGCCGATTTGGATTCGAGCCAGCGCCAAGAACACGATTCTTCCCTTCTCCAAAATCCCGACGGCGTCTCCGGACGAAGCTCCGACGCTCGAAGCCGCCCTGCTTGCCGGGCCTCTGCTCTGCGACGGGATCGGGGACATTCTCTCAGTCGAAACTGCCGGAGACCTCAAAAAGAATCTTCAGCTCGCCTACGCCGTCCTCCAAGGCGCCCGCACCCGCCAAACGCGAACGGAATACATCGCCTGCCCGAGCTGCGGCCGAACGCTTTACAACATCCAGGAAACCGTGCGCGAAATCAAAGCCCGCACCTCACACCTCGACGGCGTGACCATCGGAATCATGGGCTGCATCGTAAACGGACCGGGCGAAATGGCGGATGCCGATTTCGGCTACGTCGGCGGCGCACCGGGAAAAATCAATCTCTACGTCCGCAAGGAATGTGTCGCCACCGGCATCCCGCAAGCCGAAGCCGTTGACCGCCTCATTGCGCTGATTAAGCAACACGGCCGCTGGAAAGAACCGGCCTAAAGCCGTTCGCTATTCGCAACAAAAAGTCCTCCCTTTGCGGGGAGGACTTTTTTATGTGTCGCCGAATCGAGGCTATTTCACACGGATAATTTCGAAAACCTTCACCGGCTTATCCTTTTCCGGATTGATCTGGATCGCGCCGTCGGCGTTCACCTTCACGCGCTCGGGATGAGACGAAATAACGTGAACCTTGCGGAAGCCCTTCTCCGCGGGAATCGTCGTTGCGCTCGCGAAGCTGTAGCCGGAACGCGGATCGCCGTCGGTCATCGCCGCACGGGAGCTGGCCTTGGCATCTTCGGGGATGTCGAACTTGAATTCGTTCAGCTTAATGCTGATCGGCTTTCCGGAATTATTGACGTAGCGGAAGAAGCGAATCTTCTGCTTCACGTCCAGCGAGTTTTGCAGCTCGGCGCCGTTGTTGCGCGTATTGAAGCGCGTCCACGTCGTTCCGTCCTTGGAGACTTCGACATGACCGCTCTTGGACGCGTCGGGATTCTCAAGCTTCAGGTGGATGTAATTGCCGTAAATGCCTTCCGGGAGCTCAATACCGACGTACTGTTTCGGCCCCAGCGTAATCGGTTCGAACTTACGGATGCGCACGTACTTACCGTCACGCTGCGCGACGTCGCGTTTCATCTGATCGACGTCGGAAATCACCTTGTACAGCGCTTCGCCGGAGCCCGCAACGACGGCCTGACCGCCCAATTGCTTGTGGAACTTTTCCCATTCGGCGAGGAAGATTTCGTTGAGGAACGGCATAACGACGCGTTCGGCCACCTTACTCGGATTGCGGTGCGGCGCGCCGATTTTGTCGGCATGCCCGGCCTGAGCTTCCATCGTACGTTCACGCAAATCGTAGAACTTCGCCGCCTTGGCCGCAAATTCTTCGCGCTTTTTCATATCCGTCGCCGTGATGAATTTCACCGTGGCACCACCGAATTTTCCGGTTTCACCGAGCGTGCGCACCCAGAACTCGACTTCTTCCCAAAGCGCCGGATTGTCCGACGGAACGAGCTTGATGAGATCCTTGGACGCCTTGTTCATCTTGGAGAATTCGTCCATCAGTTTCTTTTCGTTCGCCTTGGAAATCTTTCCGCTCTTTTTGTATTCGTCCAACGCGGCGTCGATGACGGGTTTAAATTCCACGGATTCTTCGCGGCGGTAGCCGTGGCCGTTCGGTCCTTGGTCGGAGCTGTGGTTGGCGAGCGTCTGCATCGCGCCCGCGTATTGCGGGAAGAGCTGACGAATCCCCGCCTTCCAGGACTTTTCGGAATTGAAGTCGTCGATATTCCAGCAGTAGTCCGCAACCCCGAAGAGTGCGATTTTCGAGGCTTCCGGCTTGTCCATCGGATTGGAAACGAGGCCGGCGTACTTGCCTTTGTTTTCCTTTGCCAAGCCGTAGGTGCGGCCGAGGAGGAGCGAGCTGGCACAGTAGTCGACGACCGGCCAGTTCCACCAGATGTACGGCGGGCGCTTGAGGCGTTTCGAGACCCAATCCACGGTATCTTCCGTGATATCGGTGCAAACGGAATTGCCGGTCCACATCACGCGGATGCTCGGCTGGAGCTTGTTACCGAGAATGTCCAGGTAATCGCCGCCGGACCAGCCCTTGTTGTACTGGCTCGGGCACATGATAAGCGGAGCGACGTCGGTCTTTTTCGCGAGGAAATTATCGACCACGTAGTTGCAAACTTCCGCCTGCAGGTCCGCATCGTGCTTAAAAATGTCGTCGAAGAACACGCCGAAGGAACGTACGCCGAGGCCGTACATCAGTTCGAATTTTTCGACGAGTTTCTTCATGTTTTCGCGCGCATTCGCCGGGTTCGTGATGATGCTTCCGACGTGCGCCGCCCAAACGAAATCCACGCGGTTATCGTGTGCCGCCTTGATCTGCTTTTTCAGGAGTTCCGCGGTTTCTTTCGGATACGGTTCCCACCAGCGAGCGTGGTGGTACGGGTCATCCTTCGGACCGTAGATGTAGGTATTGATTTTGTATTTTCCGTAGAAATCAAATTGGCTGAAGCGGGCTTCCGGAGTCCACGGACGTCCGTAGTAACCTTCGACGCTTCCGCGGTAGGGCACGTCCGGCCAGTCCAAGACCGTTCCGCAGGCCAATTGACCGTCGGCTTCAATCATTCGCGCCATCGTCTGAACGGCGTAGAATTCACCGGCGGAATCCAAGGCGCTGACGACGATTTCCTTGGGAGAAATTTTCAGGAAATAAGCCCCGGCACAGGGTTCGGTCTTTTCCGCCTTGAGCATCTTTTTCAGCGTTGCTCCGTCCTTTTCGACGCTCACGGCAAGGCTTCCGGCCGGAGTCAGCTTCTTTTCTTTGAAAACGGCCGTCAAAGGCGCGTATTTGCGCACCGTGCCGGTCGAAAGCATTTTGGCATCAACACTCTGTCCGCCGTTTTCCTTTACGAGCTGCGGAACCGGATAAATGTCCTTCGCGGAAGCGCCGTGTGCAAACGGAACGGCAAACGCGGAAAGTGAAAGTGCCAAAAACAAAGAGAGTGTCGGGGATTTCATGGGAAAGATTCAAACGTTCCCGCGCGCGCAGGTCAAAAGAAAAGCCCCGTAAAAATAAATTCGCGCAGGGGCGATAAAGCGGAAAAAACGGTTGCGGGAAACGGCCTCGAAAAACATACTTACGACATGGATTTGATTTCCCCTATTTTCTTCGGACTCCCTACCGGAGTCACAATCTTCATCGTCGTTGTCGTCATTCTCCTGCTTTTCGGCGGGAGCAAAATTCCGGAGCTGGCCCGTGGTCTTGCCCGAGCCCGGAAGGAATTTAAAAAGGCGACGGACGAAGTGGAACGCGAATTCGCCGAAAGCGAAGAGGAGGCGATGCGCAAGGAAGCCCGCCGCAAGATCATCGAAGAGGAAGAGCGTGCCGCCATCCGCGCGCGTATCGAAGCGGAAGAACGCGCCAAGGCCGATGCCGACAAGCAGTAATTTCGCATAATCCCGTTCCGACCCAGTTTTAGTCAGTTTCCCATGAAAAAAGTTCTCACAAGCCTGTTTCTCGCACTCTGTGCGATTTGTACACCGCTCGCCGCTCAAGAGTGGAACCCGCCCTCCGCCTTCGGATTCGGCGCCGCTCAGCGCGGTCCGTCCACCTCGGTCGCCGTCTTCTCCAGCGCCGACAATATTCCCGCCGGCGAAAGCTTCACGCTGCTCGCGCGCATCACGATGAAGCCGCACTGGCATGTTTACTGGAAAAATCCGGGCGAAGCCGGAATGCCGCTCTCCATCGAGTGGAACTCCGTCCCCGCCGGCGTCACGCTCGGCCAATGGCGCTGGAGCCAACCGAAGTACTATGCACTTCAGGGGCTCGGCAGCTACGTCTATGAAGACGTTGCCTACGTCGAAATTCCCGTCACCCTCGCCCAAAATCTTCCCGCCGGTGCACTGGCACTTTCCGGAACCGCGTCGTGGCTCGCTTGCGACGACAACGGATGCTACCCGGAAGAAGCCCGCGTCAACGTAAAGTTCAACGTGCTTGCGCCGGGTTCGGAGCGCATCCCCGTCAATCCGCCACTCGTTTTCGCCGACGCCCAAAAGCTCTTCCCGAAGAGCGGCGTGCTGAGCCTGAGCTACACGCAAAATGCGAGCAGCGTCACGGTTACCGTCAAGGGCGACGCCGCCCAATCGCTTTCGGAGGCCGCACGTTTCTTCCCGGAATCCGCTAAATTCTCCACGGTGTCCGCCACGGCAACCCCGGTCGTCAACAACGGCACGCTGAGCTTCACGCTTACGCTCAATGAAGGCGAAACGATTGAAAACCCGAGCGACGTCGTCGGCGTTCTGATCAGCGGCACCGGCGAATCCTACGAAGTGCTTCCGGGCGACAATTCGGCCGCCGAAGCCGCCCCTGTTGCGGAATTCAGTTTCGACCTCGCGTTTCTCGGTCTTCTGGCCCTCGCGTTTGCCGGCGGCCTCATCCTGAACCTGATGCCCTGCGTCTTCCCGGTCCTCGGCCTGAAGATCATGCACTTTGTCGGCAAATCCGGCGAAGATAAAAGCAAGATTGCCCGCCACGGCTTCGTCTTCGGCGCCGGCGTCCTGATTTCGTTCTGGGTCCTCGCAGGCATCCTCGTCGCGCTCCGCAGCGGCGGAGAACAACTCGGCTGGGGCTTCCAACTCCAGGAACCGGGCTTTGTTTACGGTATGATTCTGCTGATGCTCGTCTTCGGCCTGTCGATGTCCGGCGTATTCGAATTCGGCACGGGCGCCACGAGTGTCGGCGGCTCGCTCACGGAAAAATCCGGTTATGCCGGCTCTTTCTTCTCCGGCGTCCTCGCCGTCATCATCGCAACTCCCTGCGCGGCGCCGTTCCTGGCTCCGGCTCTCGGAAGCGCGCTGGCCCTGCCGCCTGTTCCGTCGTTCTCTTTGTTCACGGCGATCGCCGTCGGTCTCGCCGCCCCGTACGTCATTCTTTCCTGCGTCCCCACCCTGCTGAAATTCCTTCCGACGCCCGGCGCTTGGATGGAAACGTTCAAACAGGCCATGGCATTTCTGCTCTACGCTCCCGCGCTCTATTTCGCCTGGGTGCTCCTGGGCCAGATTGAAGATCCCTTCGCCCAGCGCGACCTGCTGATCTCCTTCGCCGTCATCGCCCTCGCCTGCTGGATTTACGGACGTTGGGCCGTCGCCTGGCGCAGCCGCCTTTCCCGCATCACGGGTACCCTCGTCGCCCTTGTCCTTTTCGTAGGAACGATTTTCTATTGCACGAACCTGATCTACGGCGAAAAGGAAGACGAATGGGTCGCCTGGTCGCCGGCTGCACAGGCCGCCGCTCTTGAAGACGGAAAGATTGTTTACATCGACTTCACGGCGCGTTGGTGCGCAACCTGCCAGGTCAACAAGGCCGTTTACTCCAATGACGACTTGCAAGCGGAATTCAAGGCCGCCAACGTCGTCAAAATGCGTGCGGACTGGACGAATAAGGACGCGACGATCGCCTCCGAACTCCGCAAGTACGGCCGTGCCGCCGTCCCCGTAAACGTCTTCCTGAAAAAGGACAAGGCGCCCGTGATCCTCGGAGAACTCTTCGCCGGCCCCGGTACTGTTTCCGCCGGCCTCGAAGAAATCAAGGAATAGTCCTCCGCTCGATGAAACTCCCCGTCGCACTCGTCCCTGCCGCCTGCCTACTGTACGCGCTTCCCGCGTCCGCAGACACGTTTTCCGCTTGGGACGAGAACGACTACTGGGGATCCTGGTCCGATAAGTACTACACGAATCACACGCGATTCGGCTACACTTACGATTCCGCTACAAACCCGGGCGAGCACTATTTTTTCTCGTTCGGACAGGAAATGTACACGTCGGCAGAGCAATTCTCAAAGGTCCCTCCCGCGAATGACCATCCCTACGCCGGCGTTTTCTACGTCTCCGCGGGATTTGCTCAAAGCAACGCCAATCTCCTCAACGCTGTCGAACTTCAACTCGGCATCATCGGCCCCAGCGCCGGAGCGGGCGAATGCCAGCGCGACTATCACAACCTCATTAACGAGCATACGCCGAACGGCTGGGATTCGCAGGTAAAAGACCAACCGGCCGTCAATCTGCTGAGCGAAACCCGACTGCGCACCCTGCTCTCCGGAACACTCGGCGAAGGCTATGCAAGCGATGCCATTGTCCGCGGTTTCTTCGCACTGGGGACGGTGCGCACACAGCTTTCAGGCGGGATCCAGTTCCGTTACGGTCTCAATCTCCCGCAGGATTTCGGCTATGTACCGATGCGGCAAAGCACCTCCGTCGTCATCAAGCCGAACGCGCCCGTGAGCTTCTATGTATTCGCCGATTTTCAGGCCGATTTGAACATTTACGATGTCACGCTCGGCGGCGAATTGCTACGCAAGCACGAATCGGACATTTACGCTTACCCGCTCACGGCGGAATTCTCCGTCGGCGCGACTGCCGTTTACGGGAATTGTTCCGTGACCCTTTTCCAATCCTTCCGAAGCCGCGATTTTTCCTCGGCAGATAGTCCGTTTTTCTGCTTCGGCGGCATCCGCCTCAGCTACTCTTTCTAAACGACCATGAAGCTCGCGTCTTATCTGCTCATCGATGCCTCGTCGCCCAATTCCGCCATTGTCGCCCGTTTGGATGACAGCGGACGCACCTGGGCTCAATTTACGGAAGAGCCGAGCGCCGCGCTCGAAGGCATCTTTACGGCAGCCGAACAGGCCAGCCCGCAGTTTTCTCCGGCCGGATTCCTGTTCTGCGAAGGTCCCGGCTCTATTTTAGGCATACGTATCGCCGCTGCAGCAATCCGCGGCCGCAACGCCCTCGGCCCGACCGTCCCCGTACTGGCCTTTCAAAGCCTCCGCCTCCTTGCTACCCTGCTCCTACGCCGCTTCCCGGAAGAAAAGAACTTTACCGTGCTTGCGGAATCGCGCATGAACGCCTGGAATCTGCTAAGCGTCGAAGGAGGCATTCCCGCCGAAAGCTTCCGTGAAGTCAAAACCGCAGAACTGACAAATCTATCCTTGGGGAAGGTCTTCCTCCTGCCGCAACGCCGCCCGGCGGCGCCGCCGATTCCGACGACTCCCATTGACCCGGCTCGTCTCCTGCAGGACGATCCTGCCGTCTTCGCCGACACTCCCGCGCTCCTGCAAGACTGCCACGGACTTCCGGACGCCACGAATACCTCCGCTGCCTCCGGTTACGCTAAATGGACGCCGGAGCGCCACCGCTAAGCCCGCTTTCCTAAAACAAAAAAACGTTCCCGCAACCACGGGAACGTTTTTTGTATCAGCAGCTCAAGCCTTATTGAGCGGCGGCTTCCGAAGCCTTCTTCTGGGCAGCGAGGAATTCTTCCTCATTTACCTTCGTGTAGAGCTTCGATTCGACGATTTCCATGAGGTAGTCGCGAGCCAAGGAG
Source organism: Opitutales bacterium (assembly GCA_017546455.1). GTDB lineage: Bacteria > Verrucomicrobiota > Verrucomicrobiia > Opitutales > UBA953 > Spyradosoma. Next base: position 37,671 of record JAFYWY010000082.1, on the reverse strand, counting down.
AAGCCGTACTGCTTGATCATCAGGTCGTTGTTCTTGATCAGATTTTCTTCAGCCGTCTTGACGTTTTCCAAAGCCTTGGCCTTTTCTTCGCTTTCCGGCATCTTCTTGATGGATTCGTTGAGCGCAACGAGCTGCTGACGCAGGTTGTGCATCACCTGGACATTGTGACGGAACTGCGTGTTCGCTTCCGCACCCGGGATTTCGGCGATAAGGCGGAACTTGTCGTCGCCCTTGACCAGGAGCTGTTCAGCCGGAACTGCGGCATCGTCCTTGGCGGCCGCGTACTCGGCGTCCGTAAGCTTGAGGAAGATGCGCGTCTTGAGAATCTGATGGAGGTAGTCGCGAGCCAAAGAATAGCCGTAAGCGCGGGCCATTGCCTGGTTGTTTTCTTCGAGCTTCTTGACGATTTCCTTGCTCTTTTCGAGGGCTGCCGTGCGTTCTGCGTCCGTCAGTGCCGTCTTTGCGCGCTGGTTCAATTCAACGACTGCCTGGCGCTGGCGTTGAACGACTTGGACGTTTTGAACAAACTGCGTATTCGCTTCGACGGTGTTGATCGTGGAAACGTGGATGAATTTTTGACCGTTCTGCTCGATAAAGTCGAGTGCTGTGTTTTCTGCCATAATGGGTTTGTATTTAAGGGTGAATAAAAATTATTTTGCGGGTTCCGAAGTGAGCGTTTCGTCTTCGAGTTCCTTTTGAGCTTCGGCGCGCAGGAATTCTTCCTCGGTCACCTTCGTATAGAGCTTCGAGACGGCGATTTCCATGAGATAGTCGCGGGCAATGGAATAGCCGTAAACCTTCACCATCTGCTCATTCGCTTCGAGGAACTTCTTCTCGTTTTCGGAGAACTGGGCTTCGGCCTTCTGCTTTTCTTCGCCTTCGGGCATCTTCTTAAGCGCTTCGGCAGCCTGGCGCAGGTGATTGCGCATGGCCTGCATTTTCTGAACGTTGGTGCGGAATTCCAAATTGCCCTGCTCGTTCGAAATCACGGAAACGCGGCGGAACTTGTCGTCGCCCTTGACCAGGAAGTCTTCCCCGACCTTGAGTTCCTTTTCCGCTTCTTTCATCTTCGTGTATTCGTCTTCCGTAAGCTTCAGGTAAACGTAGGTCACCACGGGAACGTGGATATAGTCGCGGGAAAGCGAGTAGCCGTAGCTCTTGGCCATTGTCTGATCGCCCTTGTTAAGTTCTTCCGTCAATTCCTTGATCTTGTCATCCGTCGCCTTACGTTCTTCTTCCGTAAAGGCCATTTTGCGGTGTTCGTTGAGTTTGATCAGGGTTTGGCGCAGCTGAGAAATAACCTGAACATTGCGCACGAACTCCTGATTGGCCTCAACCGTGGACAGCGTGGAAACGTGGAGAAACTTCAAACCGTTCTGTTCGATATAATCCAGCTTCTTTTCGACAGCAACGTCGTTGCTCGGATTTGCGGGAGCCGCTTCTTCGGCGTATGCAACGGCGGAAAAAGCAAAAGCCGTAGCGAGAACGGATAGAATATTTTTAATTTTCATAAGCTTGTAATCGAATGATAAAACTCGTTTTCAACAATACGCTTAAAACGTATTCTGTTCAAGAAATTTTGCGAAATTTAAGGATAAAAGAAGGGCGAGTCCGAAGACCCGCCCTGCTCTTGCAAGCCTCTATTATTGGAGGCCCGTGTTTTCGTCCGCAACCGGTACCGTGTCGTAATCGCGGTAAATCGGTCCCGAAGAGATGAAGAGGCTCGGATTCGAATAGGTCGATCCCGTTTGGACGCCCTTGAAGAGACCGTCTTCCGTTCCCCCGCCGCGAGCCATGAGGTTGGCCGTGACGAAGATGAGGAGGTTCTTCTTCGTGATGGACTTGCCCGTCGAACGGAACGCGGAACCGATGAGCGGCAAGTCACCGAGAACCGGAACCTTATCGTTAACCGTGCGAATTTCTTCACGCGTCAAACCACCGATAACGATCGTACCGCCGTCGTAAACTTCCACCGTCGTGGAAACCTGACGGAGATTGAAGACCGGTTGGAAGAAGCCTGCCGGCGTCGTAACGACGATACCGCCCGCAATCGCGACAGCCGTTCCGCCGTATTCGATGAAGCCTTCGAATTCCTTAATTTCCGGAGCGAGCTCGAGCGTGATCGACTTTTCCGTGTTGTTCACACGCGGAAGGACGCGCATCTGGATACCGACTTCGGTCGCTTCTTCGTCGAACTGCGGCGTACCCGGCGTGATACCGACGGAAGCATTTCCGTAGCCGCTGTTATTGTTGTCGTTGTTGTTATTGTTGTTGCTTCCGCTGACGGAAATTTCCATGTCGTCATAGGACTGCGGCCAACGGAGGAGCTGGACGATCTTAATCGTTGCTTCCATTTCCGATTGAACCGTGAGGCTCGGAGCCGCCATGAGGTCCGTTCCGTCACGTGCGCTGAGCGCATTCAGGATGAGGCGGAGGTCGTAGTTACCGACCGTGCCGATAACCCCCGTGAAGGTCGGGAGTGCGTCGATCCCGTAGTTGGGCTGGCGCGTCACCTGCGGCGGTTTCTGTGCAAATTCCTTTTCGGAGGCTTCCTTACCCGGGTGGAAGATACCTTCTTCGTCCGTGTATTCGTCCGTCGGCGGCGTGTAGATGAGCGTCTTGGAGTCTTCGGAGATCGTGGCGTGTGCACCGGCAACCGTACGATTGTTCGTCGTTGCACGCGTGAACATGTCATTGCCTTCGCCGCGCGTCAGGGCCCAGTTCGTAACGACCTGGTTCAAGACCGTGCTATTGACTTCGATAAATTTCGCTTCGATGTTAACCTGCTTCGTTTCCGCCGTGCTCAAGCTGCGGAGGATGTTGCGAATGCGGTCCATACCCTTGCGGTCCTGCGTAACGATGAGGAGGTTGGAAGTCGCATCGTAAACGAGCGAGCGGTCACCTTCCCAGTTAACGCCTGCGCGGGCCAAGAAGTTCTTGATGCCGATTTCTTCTGCGTTTTCTTCAGCAACTTCTTCTCCGGAGGAGCCGAAGGGGCTGCTGGCTCCCGCTGCCGAGCTCTTCTTGCCGGCCATACGGGCAACAACCTTCGGGGAAACCGTGAATTCTTCCTGGTCAAGACCCGCGGAGCCGATATTCGGCGTGACTTCGACGATGCCGTCCTTGTTCACGTCGTAGCGGTAGCCGACCGTGCTGAGCATCGTCTTCAGGACCTTGTCCATCGGCTGGCTCTTCATCTGCAGGTTGACGAGCGGCGGATTCTTGTTTTCCGGGTCGATGAGAACGATGTCGATACCGCGTCCGACCGGGTCGTTGATGACCGAGAGTTCGGCAATCGTGTCGATTGCGCGCTGGAGCGGAGCGTCACGCAGGGTAACGGCGACATTGATGCGCGACATCTTGGCTTCGACCGGATTCGTCTTTTCTTCCGAATCGTCAACGGCTGCGACAGCCGTAAAGGGCATAGCGAGCTTCCACTTTTCACGGAGATCCGCAAACATCGTTTCGCGGGTCAGCTCGTGGTTGTATTCGCCCGAATTAGCGAGAATCTTGCGGATGCGAATCTGCATCGCCTTAGCTTCCGCATTGTCCGGCATGTAGAGCAACGCCTTTTGGTAGCTTTCGAGAGCGCTCAGGTAGTCGCCGTACTGGTACTGAGCCTTACCGCGGAGGAGAGCTTCCTTGCATTCGCGTTGTGCGCGGATAGCGGCCGGGTTCAGGGTTTCCGGATTCTGGGCATCTGCCGTGCTGCGCCATTCCTGATAGAATGCAGCGAGCTGCTTGTAAATCTTGTGTTCCTTACCGAGGAGTTCTTCCACCATCTTCATGTAGGAAGCGGCTTCAACGGCGGAGCGGCGTTCGACCATGTCGAAGAAATAACCCGAGTAAACGAGCGCGCGTTCTTCGTCGATTTCCTTGGAAACTTCGGCGGTCGAAGAAACGTTCGGGAGGAGGAGCTTCGCTTCGTCCAAAGACTTAATCGCTTCGGCGAGCATGTGGCGGGAGCGTTCTTCCTTCGCACGGGAGAGGGAGCGGCGCGCAGCCAAGGTGCTTTCGCGGATGGCTTCGCGTTCGGCAGCCGTCATTTCTTCGGCGAGCTGAGCCGGATCGAGCTTCGTGACCTCCAACTGTGCCTTCTGACGAGCAACCGCAATCTTATCGAAGTAAGGACGGGATGCCGGGGTCTTCGGAAGTGCGCTCTGAATGTCGGCCAAGAGACGCAGTGCGCGTTCCGGGTCGGTGGGAGCAATAAATTCGGCTTCCTGAATGGCCGCATCGGCTTCGCGGTAAATCGCGTTGCGCTGCTGGATGATGCGTTCGAATTCGTTCTTCGGAGCACCTTCGGTTCCCGCCGTCGCCGCCGACTTGATGTCGCGGAGTGCGAGTTCCGCTTCCGCGAGACGTCCCTTAGCCTGCTCGTTGTTCGGATCAAGCTTCAGGAAGGCGCGATACTTTTCGATTGCAACGTCGAACTTCTGTTCGGACGCAGCGCTTTCCGCCTCGAGGTAAAGCTTGGCTTTGAGTTGATCGTTGTCCTCACCTTCTGCAAACGCGCTCGGAGACGCGACAACCGCGCCTGCGAGGGCGGTCGTGATGAAAGCGGAGGAAATGACTTTTTGGATGCGCAACTGGTTTTTCATGCGGGGCCAATTCGAGTTAAGTGGTTATATCAGAGCTGGGGTCTGGTTGAAATTTCGGGTTAAATTAACGTGCGAGGTCTAAAACAACTTGGCGAACCTTGGGGCGCTTCGATTTGCCGTTAGACTCCGATTGTTTGGTTATTGTTGCCTGTTGAGCGGAAATGTCAACAATTTTGACAAAATAAGTTGCACTTCCTGACTGGAAAGAAGGCTCATTTCCGAGGGAAACCCACGGCTCTGCGGAGGATTCGCGCGTCATGAGTTCGACCTCGGGCTTTTCCGCCCCGGCGACAAAGGTTTCACGATAGCGCCATTCGCGAGAAGAAAACTCGTCGCGGAACACCGCTTCGACGCGGGAGGAGTCGCGGATGAATTCTTCGAGCGCGCGGAACTCCTTATCCTTGTCGGCATGGTCAACAAAGGTCGCCATATACTTCGTATAGAACGTACCGTCACCGCTTTCGCTTTCGCCGCGAACGATCTTGAAATCCTTCAGAGCGACGTTTTGGCCGGCGATTTCTGCAGGGCGGCGCGGAGTCAAGGAAATAATCGTACGTCCCTCGAGTTCCTCCTTGCTCATTTTGACACCCGCAATACGGCGGAAGTCCACGGAAGCTTCTCCGCCCTTGGGGTCGGCGAACTTTACGAAGGTCTGGAAAGCGGTTCCCTTCCCGTCGGCATTTTTAACGCGGCGCGGCGGCACGTCGGAGGAACAGGCAGCGACGCGCAGACGGGAAAGCGGATTTTCCATCGACACGAGGCTGATTCCGAAAGGTTCTTCCGGCGGGACGGGCAATTCTTTGGCGATATACTTCTTTTCCCCGGAAAGCCAAGTCGTTTCCGGCGTGGAGAACAGGTCGTAGTTCCATCCCGTTTCCATATCCAGGCTCGGCGTATTCCATTTTTCGGGAGCTGCGGCAAAAGACTTGTCATCCTTCCATTCGGCGAAGACGGCACCCGTGGGCTTCAGGTTGCTTCCCGATTTGGCGGCCGGCTTCATTCCGAGATAAACCCCGAAACCGGCGAGGCAGGCAACCAAACCCAAAATAAAAACAATCTTATCGTAATGCTTCATTGTGAAAACTTTCTATTCGGATTTTTGAGCCTCTTCCTTTTCTTCCTTCTTCTGCACCTTCGGCGTGATGTATTCCAAGGTGACAGTGAACAGTTCCGGCACATTTTCGACGATGACGCGGCGGGCGGGCGCGCGCGGGGCACTCGCCTGCTCCGTTGCGGCAACGGCCGTGCCGGCTCCGAAGAGGTCAAACGGATTGGCAGATGCCGGTGCGGCGACTGCCGGCCCCTGTGCGGGCGTGTTTTTCGGAGGAAGCATATCCGGCGTAGCGCGCGACGCTTCAATGTCGCGGACATAAATCGGATAAGATTCGAGGCGTTGCATAAACTTACGCAACACGCCGGTGTCGCCGACGAAAGCAATGCGGAACGCAAGGGCATCCACGGCGCGATCGCGGCGAAGCGACAGATAGCTCGCTTCCTTCGAGGCGGCGTCCGAGAGTTTCACAAAGCCGGTATCACCGGATTCCGCGATTGCATCCACGACGATTTCGTCGCGTTGCAGCGAGCGGCGCTGAACCTGCGAGAGTTCGAGGCCTTCACGCGCCATCGCCATCAGCTTCAGATAGGTCGTATCCGAGGCGGAGAGCACGTTCGCGGCGCGCAATTCGCGTTCGTTTTCTTCGCGGGCCTCGATGAGCGTCTTCAGGAGCGCGCCCGTGACGGCGGCTTCGAGATCCAATTTTTCAAGCTTGTCAGCCGGTGCACTTTCATTCGCTACGAGGTAACGGGAGAATCCGAACCCGCGCGTAGCCGGAGCCAATTCCACGCGCTGTTCTTCGCAAAGGCGCGTCCAATCGCGGTTGCGTTCCGTCAGGAGAGACATGAACTGCGTAGCATCGCCCTTGAAGAAGGTTTCAAGGCGCTTGGGTTGCAGGAGCGTTCCCACGCGAACCTTCATCGAGTCTTTCAGGGCATCGATCGAAGCCGTACCCTGCTCGAGGTTTTCTTCGGAAAGCGCGAGCGTCTTGCGTTTCACCAGCTTATCGAGCTTCTTTTTATTCTTCTCGATCGTCGCTTCTTTCTTCCCGTTGTCGAGCATGGTCGAAACCGTCACGGCAAGACCGCCGACGAACACGATTCCGCAGAGAGCCAGAATCAGGATTAGAGGTAAATTTTTCTTCATGGCTTAGAGTCCTTTGTCGGATTTGATACGGAGCGTGAGCGTCAGAGTCGGCAAATGCGGCTTGGAGAAGTCCGGCTTGTCCTTGATCTTCACGCTTTTATCGACGAATTCAGCCGCCTTCAACGATTCGAGGATCAGGTTGCGACGCGCTTCGAAGAGCCCGGAATTGTGTTCCGGATTATCGGCGTCAACTTCCGGAATCAGCATCGCGAATTTGATATCGACGTCGCAAACGACGCTCGCGGGATTGTCTCCGTCCGCTTTCTTGAGCGAGCGGCGTACAACCAGCGAATCGAGCCAAATGTGGCGGTCCGAGGAGAAAATCGTTTCGCCTTCTTCGCCGGTTGCGGTGCGTGTTTGCAGACGCGACAGGCAGGCCTGTCCATCCGCCATGAAGTCGTTCCAACGGAAGCGCTTGTCGAGCACGGAGAACACTTCGTCCAAATAAGCCTTCATCTTCTGGCTCTGTTCGTCCAACTTGGTAAGTTGCTCTTCGCGGTCTTCGAGAACCTTGATTTGCTTAGCCTGAGCCGCACGCGCGCTTTCGAGCGTCGCACCGACATCGGAGAAGTGCATCCACACCGGCCACGGAGCAAGCGCCAGGAAGATACCGGCGAGTGCCAGGAAGGGCATCTTTTTCTTGAAATCGAGTTCCTTGGCGATTTCCGGCGGAAGGAGGTTGACGCCTTCGACGCCCGGCATAACGAGAGCGGAAGCCTCACCGATCACTTCCTGCAATTCGAAGCGTTCGTTGAAGACCATATCCGTATCGACGCCGGAAGCACAGGAAAGGAGCGGGGTCACGTCGAGAACTTCGACGGGGACGCGCTGCAGTTCCGCAAGCTTCTTCGCCATATCCGGCAGAAGCGAGCCACGGCCGGAAATGAAAATTTTCTTCGGACCGACTCCGCCGTTAGCACGCTTGAACGCGATAAGACGGCGCGTGATATCCTGGCTGAGACGGCGGATAAACGAATCCGCCGCAGCAAGAATCGTCGCCGGCACAGGGTCATCGTACGAAAAACGGGCCGTTTCCGTGAAATACGCGATTTTCTTCTGCTCTGCCGCCTGAAATGCGACGCCCGTCGCTTCGGCGAGCTTCTGCGTCACATAATTCCCGCCGAGACCGATATTGTTGATATCGAAACCGTTTTCGGTAACGAAGGTAAGATTGGTCGTGTGGGCACCGACGTTGACAATGAGAACCGGGCCGACATCTTCTCCGCCCTGAGCAAGCAGGTAGCGGTAGGCCTGAACGTCGAGGTTCGTTGCCGGCTGAATCGTGTCGGGAACGAGCTTGGCTTCCTTGATGAGCAAGTTCGTGAAACGTACGATTTCGGTACGCTTCAGCGCAAAGATAACGACGCTTTCTTCGACGCCGTCGGAAGCGATAACCTGGCTACCCCAAACGAGTTCTTCCAGCGGGAAGGGGAAATTGCTTTGGGCTTCGAACGCGATAACGCCTTCGCGCTTCGAAGCTTCAACCTGCGGGACGCGAACGTTGCGGGTCAAAAGAAGCTGTCCGGGAGCAATGACTACGATTTCGCCCTTCGGCTTCATCGTCGAGAAGATATTGCGCAGCGCATTCGTCGCTGCAACCGGCCACTCCTCTTTTTCCGTGTAATTATAAACAAGATTTTCGACGACGAGCTTTTCAAGCACCAGCGTCCCCGAATCCGCAGAAAATACGGAAACGGAGACCTGCGTCGTCCCGCAGTTAATTATAGTTTTTGTAGCATTACTGCCCATAGGACGTATCGAGAAGAGTTTAAGTAAAAAAAGAATTATTGTTGGACTTCGTCGCGCACGACGGACGGAGCGGCCTTGAGGAATCCGTATCCGCCCGGCGTCAGGTACGCAGGCAGGAAGATGCCCTTGGTTTCCGAAACCGCAGCGTCAGCCCAATTGCAAAGCTGTTCGAAGTGCTTCACTTCCTTGATTTGCGGGTCGATGTAGTTGGCACGGCGCTTTCCGGCGGCGTCGAAGGCTCCGATTACCATATCGTTGTATTCGAATTCGATGTAATAGAACTTCGGCTTGGCATTGCCGGACATCTTTTCCTTGTCGCGTTCAACGATTTCGCCGGGGATGTAGAACGTGAATTCCTTCTTGCCGTCGTTAACCTTGAGAGCGGCGAAGGTCACGGCAGCACGGTAGTACGTGTAGGCATCGCCCTGTCCGCCGCCGGCTTCTGCAACCGCCTTTTCAACCATAGCCTTGCCCTTGCTGCCGCGGGCGCGGGAGCCGGGAGCGCCTTCGGAAGAAAGCGAAGCCGCCGTCTTGTCATAAACCAAGGTCACGCGAAGCTTCACGTTATTCAGGAAGGTCGAAGGCAGATAGTCTTTAGTAGCGTTAACCTTAAATTCCACCTTGGTTTGGCCCCATTTGTACGCGGGGTCGGCATTCGGCATTTGAACAACTTTGAAATCAACTTTTTGCACCTGAATGTCGGGAACTTTAGCGGCGACATCTTGGGCAAATGCGGAAACGGCGAGAGCCGCAAACGCAGAGAACAGTACGAGGATTTTTCGTAAGGGATTTTTCATAAAGGGCAAGATTTAGGGGTTTGCGAGAAAACTGATTGGCATAAATTAAAGGCTTTAGAAGCGCTGTTTCAATCACAAAACGGAGGAAAACAGTAGGAAAGTTCACGTATCCGGAGGCGTGTCGCGAACCGGCGGCAGCTACCAGACACCGACGACGGCGTCTCTGATTTTGCGGGCGGCGTCGCGGGCGAGTTGCGGGAAAACCTGCGTTTCCAAAAGCCCGGCTTGACCGCCCATATAGTTTTCGGAGCTGACGCTGATTGAGCGATTTCGGAAATAGTACTCGCCCGTACGCATATTGCGCAGCGAGCAATTCAGTTTCACCGTCATCGTCGTCGTGCTGGCCACGTCCGTATTGCGGGAATTCGTCAGAGAAATCCGCCGCGTCACATCTGCGATAACGACGGTCAATTCGGCCTGCCCGTTGTAGGGAACGACTTCCAAGCCGGCCTCATCATTCAGGCGGTCGATGATATTGCGTGCGAGCGTCGCCTGCGTCTGCGCCAGATCGGTCATATTTTCCACGGGCGCGAGCATGACGGTCGAAAACGGCAGTTTCCCGCGTCCTCCGACGGAATAGGAACAGGAAGCGCAGCAAAGCATTCCCGCAAACAAGCAAATAACGATAAACAGGCGTTTCAGCATAGTATTAGAGATCTTCTCCGGGTTCGGTAAACACGCGGCGTGAGTCGTTGACGGGCGGCTTCTTATCTTCCGAGTCACTCGCTCGCTCCGGCGATTCCGCAGAACGGAATCCCATTTCCTCAAGCGATTGCTGTGAAGGCGCGTCCGCAAAGTCTTTCGTCCGCGGAGCCGGATAGCGTCCGAAAAGCCAATCGATGAAAGTCAGCTCGGCACGTTCCCCGCGGCGGATTTTTTCAATGCGTCGGCGAGCTTCGTCGGCAGCGGGAGAATCCGGCGCATGCGTCAGCGCTTCGTTGTAAAAGACAAGTGCCGAGCGCATGTTGTTGCGTCGCACGTAATAGAAATCGCCCACGGAAAGCCGATTCTGAGCAATCAACGAACGCAGCTCTTCCGTACGGTTATACGCGAATTCTGCCTGCGGATGCTCGGGATAGAGCGTGTAAAAATCGGTGTAATAATTGAGCGCCCGTCGCGTGGACACCTGGTCCCAATCCGCTCCCGGGCAAAGGCTCTCATAAGTTGCCGCCAAGCGCAGATAGGCTTCGGGTACAAGCGGAGACTCCGGATGCACGCTGATGAGCTGTTCGAAAGCATCAATCGCCTCTTGCGTCCGTTCGCTCTCGAAGATTTCCGTCGCAATCTCCGAAGCAAAGACGCCCTTTTGGAAAAGCACGCGCGGAGCAATCGCCGACTGGGGCGCCATCGCATAAAGTTCGTCGTAAAAACGCAATACGGCTTTGCGGTCTTTCAGCCACGGCATACCGAACTTACGCGGGCGTACGCCCTGGCGGCCCATCTCGGCAATCATGTAGCCCTGCGTCAGGGCATCGGCAATGCGATCCGAGCCCGGATAGGTCTCAACCAAGGCGCGGATACGAGCAAAGGCGTCTTCAAAGCGGCGCGTCATCGCCAGAATAACGCACTGCTGATACATGGCTTCCGCGGCAAAAAGGGTTGTCGGAAACGCGACAATCACCGCCTCATAGGCCGATCGGGCCGCGTCGCAGTCTCCGCTCAAAGTATAAAGCGCGGATTCGCCGGCAGCATCGGCATGATTCGGTTCCCGTTGCAGGCTGTAAGCTCCCGCAAGACGCGCGATGGCATCAAGGCAAAGCGCATCCGCCAAGCGCCAATTGCGCGAACGGGCCCAAAGTCCCTCTGCGTAAGCACGCACAAGCGCCTCCCGTTCGCCGAGCGGCCCGACGCGGCCCTCGATCCGGGGCACGAGTTCTGCCCAACGGGCATCAAATCCCGCGGCATTTTCTAAAGGAGCAGCCACTGCCGCCGCCTTTGCGTCTGCGGTTTCCGCCCATGCGGGAAGAGCCAGCAGGCCCGTAGCCAACAACGCTGTCGCGAAAGCCTTCATTCCGGATTATTTCCAACGGATGAGCGTCGCGCCCCAGGTAAATCCGCCGCCGAATGCCGTCAGAAGCACCAAATCTCCGGCCTTGAAACGTCCGGCATCGTAGGCTTCCTTCATGCAATTCGGGATCGTGGCCGACGACGTGTTTCCGTAGTTCTGGAGATTGACACAGAACTTTTCGAGCGGAATGCCGACCTGACGCGCCACGGCGTCGATAATCCGCAAATTCGCCTGGTGCGGGATGACGCATTTAATTTCGTCTGCGGAAACATTGCATTTTTCGAGCAGGCGCTTGCAGCAGTCGGACATCGTACGAACCGCCACCTTAAAGACTTCCTGGCCGGCCATGCGCAAATAGTGGCCTCCGTCGTGAACGGTTTCGTAGCTCGCCGGGCAGGCACTTCCGCCGGCGGGGAGGCTCAGCAGGTCGCCGCTCGAACCGTCGGCACCGAGAATATTACCGAGAATGCCGACATAGGGTTCGTTGCATTTCGTGAGCACGAATGCCGCCGCCGCATCACCGAAAAGCACGCAGGTATTGCGGTCTTCCCAGTTGACGATCGAGGAAAGCTTTTCCGTCGAAATAATCAGGACATTGCGGTAGTCGCCGGCGCGTAGCATGTGGTTGGCGACCTGCATCATGTAAATAAAGCCCGAGCAGGCGGCCGACATATCGAACGCAGGCACATCCTTGATTCCGAGCTTCGCCTGCGTACGGCAGGCGGTTGACGGGAAGGAGTGGTCCGGCGTCGCCGTCGCGACAATAATCAAATCGATTTCTTCTTTGGAGATTCCGGCGTTCTCGATGGCCTTTTCCCCGGCCTTCGCCGCCATATCCGAAGCACTTTCATCCGCATCGGCAAGACGACGCTCAATGATTCCCGTACGCGTACGAATCCATTCGTCGGAGGTATCGACAAGGCGCGTCAAATCGGCATTGGTCAGGCGGCGCTCCGGCGTATAAACGCCCATGCCGCGAACATAAACGGACGGTGTTGGAGTTCTCATAAGTTAATGGTTTTATGAAACAGCTTTTCCCGCTAAAATGGAATCATAAAAAACGATTTCCGCCCTTTCCCGCGAAATGAATCAAGTCCTCTACACTCTCCGCTCCCGGCACTATTCCCGCCGATTCCGCGTCCCCGTCAAAACCTCTCGCGGGCTGTCGACAACGCGCGAAGGCCTGATCGTTTCGCTTTCCGACAGTCTCGGCAACCGGGCAGAGACGGAAATTGCACCCTGGGAAGGATTCGGCTGCGAGCCCCTCGACGAGGCAAGAAACGTCCTCAACACCCTCACCGCTCAGGCATTTCCCGCAAGTGAAAAATCAAATCTGCTCGCCTCGCTGAAAACGCTTCCGTGCACGCAGCACGCCCTCACCGCCGCATTTTTCCTTTTAGAAAATCCCGAAGCGCAACACGCCCCCGAGCCGCCGGATACGGCAATTTGCCGCCTGCTCCTACGCGATGCAGCCTCCGATCCCGAAAGCCTCGCCGCAGCCCTGCTCGCCGACCGCAGATACCGTAGCTTCAAAATCAAAATCGGACTCGCGCCGCTTCCGGACGAAATGGATTTCTGTAAAAAAATCCTGAGCCGCTGTGCCGAACTCCGCCCGGACGCCCGAATTCGATTCGACGCCAACGGCGCCTGGCAAAGCCCCGAAGCACTCACCGCCCTCGCCCCGCTCTACGCCTTTCCGCAGCTCGAGTTCATCGAGCAACCTCTCGCCGCAACGCCGGAAAACGATGCCGCCGTTTACGCACTCCCGCCGGAACACGCCGCCAAAACCGCCCTCGACGAATCCCTCCGCGAACCGTGGAAAATGCCCGAAGGCACGAGCGTCGTCGCCGTCGTCAAGCCGTTGCTCGTCGGCGATTTCCCGCGCCTGCGCAGTTGGCTTCTGGAAACACAACACGCTCCGCGCTTTGTCATTTCCTCGGTCTTCGAAACGGAATGCGGCCGCGTTCTTCTGCGGGAACTCTGCCGCGAGACGCAAAGCAATCCCCGGGCACTCGCCGCCGGAATCGCCACCACCGCCGCATTTGAAAATTAAACCCGCCGGCGCACTGCCCACCCGAGCGCACTCCAAATAAAAAACGCCCCACCAAGTTTCCCGGTGAGGCGTTTTTATTAGGCTGAACTAAAGCTTAGCGACGACGGCGACGCGTGCCGACAAGCGCCAAAGCCCCCAAGCCCGCAAGCAAGCCGAACGTAGACGGTTCGGGAATGGCCGAAACTGCGGCGTGGTTAATCTTTTGGGCTTCGACAGCCGAAGAAATTACATGGTCAAAAACGTACACAGAAGAAATTCCGGCAAGTGTATTAATGCTCAATTCGGACGGAGCAGTGTTTCCGCTAGACCATTTAAGGTTAAGATTTTTATCCGGAGTATATTCAGTCCAGCGGCCATCAGAAAGAGCGGAAATAAAAAATGTAGTTCCCGAACTAGCTTCATGGCTAACAGTAACTGCGATAATATCAACGGCAGCAAGATTATTGATATTGCTACCACCAAAATAACCGCCACAAGCGGTCGTAGCAGAAGCCTTCGTTGCTTGTCCCCAAATACCCGCCGCAGTAATTACGCCCGCTTGGGTAGAAGAATACCCGACCCCTGTGCCAACATAATGAGCTTCCCCCGCCTGCACAGAAACCAAAGTCGGCTTAATCGCCGTAGCCGCAGAATTAGTCAACTCTCCAATAACGTCAACAACATCCGGAGCAAGCGTAAACGTAAAGCTGAAACTTGTGGAATCAAACACGCTACTATCAAGGGCGTACGACGCAAGCGTAGGGTACTTAACTGAAAAGCCCGCATCTGAAAGCTCTACAGCATTAGCGAAAGCGCTTCCTGCGGCGAGAAGCGCGGCAATCGTGATATATTTTTTCATAGTGTCCTGAGTTAGATTTTTAATTTGAGGGTTCAATCTTACCCCCCCCCTCAAAAGTTGTCAAGAATTTACACCAGGCTACCGCTATAAATTCGCTTTTTGCACACACACAACTCATTCCATTACGCCGCAGGCACGTAAACAGAGCTTTACCAGTCACTTCGCGGCGCTTGCTTTTATGGATTATCCGCGGGTTCCGACGACGTCTTCACCCGCGGTTATCCAATGTAGTGCACCTCCGGCGCACTCCTCGAAGAGGCTCGAGATCTCAATCCCTAATGACTCCGCTCAAGCAGACTCTTTTCACCGACACCACGGACTCCGGAAACTCTCGCTCCGACACGGACACAGCTCTGCGAGCTCAGGGAAACAACTGCACGGAGTCGCCGGTTTTCCCGAGCATCTCACTCGCCGTAAGCTTTGCCGCAGCAAAAAGGGATTGTGAAAGATGCCACGGCGGAATAGATCTATGGCGTCCTAAAGCTAACTACAGGATTCGCTGAGCGGTAATCATTCGGAATTCGAGATTCGCTATTCTCAATTGCCTATTCGAGACTGTGCGCCGGAGGTGCGCTACTGGGATAACCGCGGGTGTAGGCAAAGCCGAAACCCGCGGCCAGGCGCTTCGCCGTCATGCGCCGCTAAGCGACGATGATGCGCCCCCGAGCTTCCTGCGGCGCAATGGAACGAGTGCGTACTCTTTTCGTAGGTAAATCTCTGAAAACGATAGAGGCATCCTTAAGCCCTTGATGCGAAAAAATCCGCAGCGGCGAGGCGATCGAGCCGCAACTGCTCGCGCAAGGCATCAACGGATTCAAAGCGTTGTTCCGGGCGCAGGAACTTCAGCCATTCGACGACAATGAAATCGCCGTAGCTCGGCATGCTTGCGCCGGCAGGCACCTCCGGCAGAAACGTTTCCAAAAGCGGAGCCGGTGTTCCCTCGCGCTCCACGGTCGGACGAACTCCGTAATTGGCGACTCCCGGAAATACCTGTTCACCGAATTTGACCTTCACGGCATAAACACCGAAACGCGGGCGCAATTCCGGCTCCCAGGGCAAATTCAGGGTCGGAAAACCGATTGTGCGCCCCAAGCGGCGGCCCGAAGTAATCGTCCCAGACGCAAAATAATTTTCGCCGAGCATGGCATCGGCCGCTTCCGTTTCCCCGCGTTCCAGGCATTCACGGATGCGCGAGGAAGAAATTTTCTCCGACCCGAACAGAACGGGAGTGAGGGCATTAGCCGACACCGACTGCGCACGGGCGCTTTCCCGAAGAAGCGTAACATCGCCCCGGCGGCGCGCCCCGAAGCGGAAATTTTCTCCGACGAAAATCCCGGCGAGTGCGGGAATCGCCTTTTTGAGCGCGGGCACAAAATCTTCCGCCGCCAAGCCGGCAATCTCCGGAGTAAACGGACAGAAAATCGCGAAGTCCAAGCCGAGGCGCTCGAACAGCGCCGTTTTCGTCGCCTGAGAATAAATCAGCTTTACGGCGCCCTCTCCGCGGAAAAAGACTTCCGGATGCGGATTGAACGTCAGCACGCCGCAACGCCCGCCGCAGGACTGCGCCATTGCCTGCGCCGCCGAGAACAGCGCACGATGCCCGCAGTGCACGCCGTCGAAATTCCCGATGCAGAGAACGACGGGGCGATCCGAAAGCGAGTGCGGGAAATCCGCGAGTGAACTTAGAGTCTCCATAAAACAAAACTGATAACGGCGTTCCCTTTGCAGGGGCACCGTTATCAGTTACGTTCGCATCTTTAATTAGAAGCGGCAACGGATACCGACGTTCGCCGAGTGCGTCGTCGTGTTGTCCAAATCGGATTCCAGCGTGTAGCCGGCGGAAACCGCCCATTCGGAATTGATGCGGTATTCGACGCGCGGACCGACGCTGATCACGTTTTCGTCGCCGAAGTACGCCGTCGACGTCGCGCTCATACCCGCGTAAGCACCGCGGACGAATTTCGCTTCGACGTCCGTGTCGGAATCGAGGAATTCGTGGCGGAGAGCCGCTTCGAGGGTGAAGCGCCAATCAGCGGTCGGCAACCAGTTCAGGGTCGCACCGATCGTTCCGCGCAACGAGTTGCGTTCCAGATCATCGACTTCCAACGCGCTTTCACCGCCGACTTCACGGAAGCCGCCGATACGGGAGTAGGTGTAATCCAAGCCGATATAGGGCGAAACGTGCAAGCCGTAGGCTTCGCTGAGGACGAACATTCTTCCGAGCGTGGTCGAAAGCGAGATGTCCGTTCCCGAGGATTCGCTCTTGAGCGTTTCGAGCGCATTCGTGCGCTTCATATCCACTCCGGAGACCCCGAAGCCGGCGCTGAAGCCGAAGTAAGAAACTTCGTCGAGCATCGCCATGCCATAGAAGTTCACGCGAGCCGTATCCGTTTCGTGCTTTCCGCCGCCGTTGTGGACGCTTGCCTTACCGAAGTCGTAGGTGAAGCTTGCGCCGAGGAGGAAATCGTAGGTGACGAGGGAGTCGAAGCCCGCAACTGCGCCGCTGTGGCTCAGGTCGTAGTTCGCGGTCTTGTTCTTGCCTTCGCTCGTTTCCGAGGTGCCGCCGATGATGTTGGCGTAACCCTTGATCGTGCCTTCCGCTTCCGAGTAAGCGCGATCGTAACGGCGCTGTTCGAGGCGTTGGCGGAGCAAGTCGTTTTCAAACTTCGTCAGTTCGGTCGAGAGTTCGAGCGCACCGGCGAAGGAAACCGGCGAGAAATTCGTCAGCTTCGCACGCTGTTCCGCGTCGTTTCCGGACCAGTAGATGGCCTTGTAAATGTCGCTATCCGTGTTCGAGAAGACGGTTTCGGCGAGCGTACCCATGCCGCTCGGGACGAGGTTTTCGATCGGCGTTGCCGAGCCGACGAGAATCTTCGTCGCGTTGTCGGCAACACGTGCAGAGAGACGTTCACCGCTTGCGGAACGGAAGAGCGCACCGTTTTCAATTGCCTTAACATCCGAAGAGACGAGAGCCAATTCGTTGCCTTCGGCGAGCACGCCGTTGATTTCGACGACTGCCGTCTTTTCGATGACGGCCGTACCGTTGGCGTGAATTGCCGTCGTTCCCGCAGCCGGAATATCGGCGAAGAGCTTACCGGCAATGGTCAGATCGCCTTCGACTTCGCGGCTTGCATTGGCCGCGGCGCCGCGCAGTCCGATGGAGTGCGACACGTTGGACTCGAGACGGAGGCTTGCGCCTTCGGCGACATAGAGTCCCGTCGTGAGCGTTGCGCCCTTGCCGAATGCCAAGTCGGCACCCGCCGTCAGGTGCGTGAGCGAACCGAAGCCGAAGCTTGCGCCGTTCACGAGGACGAAGCTGCCGTTTGCGTCTGCGGACTCAAGGAAGAACGTTCCGGAAGCTCCGATATTCTTTTCGCCGAGTGCGGAGAGCGAAAGCGGGCTTGCGCCGTCGTTGCGGAGAGCAAGACCGGAAGCGGCGTCCGCAGAAAGCGTAATCGCATTCGTCATCGATTCGAAGCTCGATGCGTTCACGACCAGGCGGCCGCTCTTGATTTCAATGTTACCCGCAAACGCGTTGTCATTGCCGTAAATCGTGCGGACATCGGATTGCGTGTTGGCAATCACGAGCGTACCGTTGCCGCTGAGCTTGTTCAGCGCGGATTCGGCCATCTGGGAATTTTCCAAAGTACCGAGAACGCGGATGTCACCGGCGTTGCCCAAAGAAGCGTAAGGCTTGATGACGAGCTTGGCGCCCGCATCGACACAGACGGAGCCGGAGAAGTCGCTGTTGAATTCTTCCGGAGTCTGAGCCCCGTTGATGTTTTCAACGAGCACGGTTCCCGCGACGACGTTGACGTAGCCGGCGCCCGCGAGTGCCGCGAGGCTGCCCGTCTGGCCGGCGAGGCCGACTTCGAGCGTGCCGTTGCCTTGGACTTCGATAACGCCGGTGGTCGGGTTGCTCTTGAAAGAAGCAGCCTTCAGCGTACCTTCTTCGATGAGCAGCAAACCGTTGAGCTCGACGGAGGATGCCGTGAGATCCAAGACTCCGGCGCCGCGCTTGACGAGCTTGGCGTTGCGCAGATCCAAGAAGTCCTTGCTCGTTCCCCGGATCGAGAACGTCTTGCCTGCGAGTTCCGTAACCGTTCCCGCCGCAACGTCAATATTGAGCGTACCGCCCGCCTTCTGCGTGCTGTTGCTGGAGGAGAGCAAAATGTTGTTGGCCGAAAGACCGCTGCCGTACTTAACAGCCGCATCCGCATCCACGCGCAGGACCCAGTCGCTGTCGCCCGTCACGTCGAAGGTCACTTCGCTGGTCGTGACCGAAACAGCCAACATACCGCTACCCGAGACCTTGCCCTTGACGACCGGGGCGGCCGTTCCGCCGAATTCGGCGATTTCCAAAACGCCGTCGCGGCCGATGAAGATTTCCTGGGCTGCATCGCCGACATAGCCGCCAAGCGCCAAGGTGCCGCCGCCGTTTTCGACCTTAATCGATCCGGACGAGGAGAATGCGTCGAGGTGCCACTTGCCGGCGCCGGTCTTGACGACATTGCCGTTTTCGATTTCCGGGAGGAATTCGGAGCCCGTTCCGCCGCCGGCGAAGATCAGGGTACCTGCGGCGTCCGCCTTCCATGCAAACGAGCCGTCAATCACCGAGTTCGAATTGCGTGCGCTGTGCGAGAAGCGTGCAACGCCGTCTGCGACATAATCGGCATTAAAGGTCTGCGTACCCGTCTTACGGGAAATCACGCGGCCGTCTTCATAGACCTGCGAGAATTCGAGCGTACCGTTACGGATTTCGAACTGTGCGTTTTCGCCCGTTGCCGTAATCGAGAGAGCTCCCGTGGAAACCGAGGTCTTCGCGTTGATGACGCCGGCTACAAAGCTCGTTCCGCTCGTATTCTTAACGATTGAGCCTTCGCCGTAGATTTCGCGATTCGTCAACACGTCCGCCGCAACATTGAGGCTTGCACCGGCGCGGATAGCAACCGCCGCAGTGCCGAGATTACCTTCTTCCAGGACTCGGACGGAGCCGCCGGCGATTTCGAGCGTGCCCGTAATCGCGTTCGACGTGTAAACCGAGAGCTCCTGCGTAGCAGCCAAATCCAAAGAGACCATACCGTTGCCGGAGAAGACCGCTGCACCCATATCGAGCTCGGCGACCGTCTTATCCGTCGTCACGACCAATTTCGCATCTTCTTCCGCACTCAGAATGAGCGTCTTGGCAGCCAAGACTCCCGAGGCGCCCTTATCCAGGGTGAAGGCTCCGCCGTCAACGGCGACGAGCACTCCGGAAAACGCGTCCAAGTTCGTAATCGTTCCGGACTTACCTTCGAGGCTACCGACACCGGAAACTGCGGTCGATACGACATTCCCTTCACCGACGTCGAAGCGGACGACGGATTTTTCGAGATTGCTCAGGAAGAGCGTGCCCGTTCCGCCTGCGCTCGCGTGTTCGATGACGAGCGTACCGGCATTGACATAGGTATTGCGGTGAGCATTGTCTGCGCCTGCAAGCGTCAGCGTGCCCGAGAAATCTTCAGCCGTGTAGAGGTCGAGTTCACCCTTGCCGCCGGCATTCTTGGAAATGCTTCCCGCGACCGAAGCCGAGCCGGAACCGGAGAACGTGAGCGTCGCAACACCCTTCGTGTCGGCAAGTGCCACCGAAGCAAGCTTGAGCTCGCGTCCTTCCGCAAGAGCGACTTCATTGCCCTTGCCGGAGACCGAAAGCGTGCCGAGAGCGAGCGCCGTAGCCGTTTCGCCGGCGACGTCATTGAGGGCCGCAACACTCAGCACACCTGCATCCGCCAACTTGACGTTGCGTGCGGTGTCGGCTGCGAAGCGATTGTAAACGAGCGTTCCGCCTTCGCGCGCTTCGAGCGCCCCCGTGAAGGCACTTCCGATCGCGTTCGCGAAGGTCAGCGAGTTTTCGGAACCGATAACGGCCACCGTTCCCGTGCCGCCGATGAGGGCATTGGCGACAACATCCTTGCCGCTGTTGCCGATGACAGCCTTACGGGCGAAGACAACTTCGGCATCCGCGATCATCTGAGCCTGACCCAAAGAGCCGTTGCCGTAGAAATACGTCGAGCCTTCCTGCGCTTCGAAGGTACCGGCAAAGCTGTCCGCCGATTTCTGCAGGATGTAGAGTTCTCCGCGACCGGTCTTCTTCAAGGCACCGTCACCGAGGAACTTGCCGACCTGAACCGTCTTTGCGTTGTCGATCGTAACTCCGGCATCCGCCGCGATATTGACGGTCAACTTCGTTTCGATTTCGCCGAGGACAACCATTTCCCCGTCGCCGGTCACGTCCATCGTCTGTTCACCGGTGACATAAACGGAGGAGAAGACGATCTTTCCGTCGTTTTCAAAATTAACGGACGTTCCCGCCGCATCGACGGTCAAAACGCCGGAGGATTCGCTCAAGCGTGCATCGTCAACAACGAGCTCGGCGTTCGCACCCAACTTCATCGCTTCGCCCTTGAACGAGTTGACCTCGGAGGACAGCGTGAGGCGCGAGTTCGATGCCACGTCAACGGACTTAAAGATATTTTCGCTGCCGGAGAAAACAACTTCTCCCTGAGCTACCAACGCGCCCGCAACCGTCAGATTGCTGAGAACGGAAAGACCTTCCGAAGACTTCAGGTTCAGGGTAGCGCCTTCCGCGACCACCAAGTTTTTGTTCTTCATGCCGATCCAGCCGCCGGCGTCTGCCGTGAAGGAAGCGTTTCCGCCGACTTCAACGTCGCCCGACAAATTGACGGAGCCTTCCGCAACAATGCTGCCGGAGGTCAGGAGGAGCGAAGCCTTCGTGTCAACGTCTCCCGTAATGACGAGAGCGCCCTTACCCGACTTTTTGATGAGGAAATTGCCTGCGCCGGCGTCCGCAACATCGCTGACGGAGCCGTCGATCTTCAGCGTCGCGGCATCGGCGACTTCGAAGGTCGCGCCGCTCACAACTGCGTCGCCGTCGCTTTCAACGCCTTGGAGCGCCAAATTGCCGGAGATGGTAGCCGTACCCGAAGCATTCTTAAACGTTGCAACGTTCTCTCCGCCGACGGTAAAGGTGCCGTTCGTGCGGAATGCGACTTCCGCGCCGGATTCCAGGCTGACGTTGTTAAGCTTGCTTGCCGTCGCGACGAATTCGACACGCTTGCTGCTTGCAAGGGTCAGAGACGTCGTGCTACCGAGCGAGCTGTTCGCTTCAAAGACAAGCTTACCTGCGCCGGAAGCGAGTTCGATTGCACCGATGCCGACTTCACCGGCCGTGCCGACGGTGACATCACCGCCGTTCACAAGCAGTTTGCCGAGCGTAGCCTCGCCGGAGAGCGTCAAAGCACCGGCTCCCGCCTTCGTCAGCGTCGTTCCCGTGAGGCTTGCAATCGTCGCCGAGCTTGCGCCCGCAACATTCAGGACGGCCGCGTTACCGTCGGTCGTTACCTTCGCCAAATTGTATTCCTTGTTGGCTCCCGTAAAGGCGAGCGTACCGGAAAGCGCAATCGTGCCGGAACCGATCAGCTTGTCGCTGTTCGTCTTAACCGAAGCACCCGAAGCGATGTTCAAACCGCCGGAGAAAGCACCGTCCGTCGAAGCGAGGCCCTTGTCGTTGAAGACCACCGTTCCGGCTTGAACCGAGACGGAAGCAGCCTTGCCGTCAGCCTTGTCCTTGATGAGACCGCCTTGGAAGTCCAAGGTAAATTCGCCGGCACCGTTGAAGACCACGCCGCCGACATTGACGTCTTCGGCAACCGTGATGCGGTGATTGCCGGAGAAATTGAAGCCGACATACTTGTCGTTGGTGAAAGCCTGTTTATCATCATTGCCGCCGACATTCGTCAGGATCCAGCCGCGGTCGCCGTTGACATTCCAAGTCGTTGCGCCGTCCCACAACAGGGTTCCGTAAGCAACAATCTTAAGGGCGCCGCCGGGGTTCGTCCCGTTGTTTTCGATCGTCAGGTAGATGTCGCGGCCATCGACCTTCGTGTTCGCGAGTACCGCCTTGTTATCCGAGAATTCGAGGTCGTAATTGAGCAGGTCGAGGCTTTCTTCGAAATTCACGATCGTGAATTCCGCACCCAGCGTGCTGTAATCGACGGAGATATTGTCGAGCGTCAAACCGCCGACAATCGCGAGGTCTTCCGCCTTGATAGCCGGCGATCCGCCCGACACGGTAAGCTTGCCCGTCATCTGCGTGTAGGAGGCTGCGCCGTCGTCGGCAACTTCCACCTTACCGAAAGAAATTTCCTTAATCGTTGCGCCGGCGACCGAGGCATTGCCGAGGAGCTCGACGGTTCCGACGATTTCGGAATCGGCAATGTTCAGACTCGCATTTTCGCCGATGAGGACATTGCCGACATAGCGGGAAGCGTCCGTGAGCGTGAGCGTACCGCCGTTTGCAAATTCCAAAGCGCCTTGGCGGACGGAGAGGATTGCTCCGTCAACGAGCGAAACCTGCTTAAGCGTGCTTGCGACACCGCCTTCGGGCTTGCGGACCGACTCAATGATGAGCTGGCCGTCTTCGACGTTCAGGGTTTCGACTTCGTTCAACTGAACGAGAGCAACGTCCATCTTTCCTTCGCCCGTCTTCGTGAGCGAGCCGGAGAACTTGTCGCCGACTTTGAGCATCGCGCTCAAGCCGGTGATGTCGAACACGGCATTGTCGGAGTGCAAACGACCGTCAATGACGGAGGTGCCGGAACCCGCGAACGTGACCGTTCCGGAGGCCGTAACCTTGCCCGAGGTGCCGCGGATATCAATATTGCCCGCAAAATTGGCGTCCGTGAATGCGAGTTCGCTCAGGACGTCGCCGGCAGCCATCGTGCCGAGCGTAATCGTCTTCACCGTGGAAGCGACATTCAGGGTATCCGCATAAACGCGGCCGCCGGCAACAACGCCGTCTGCGTCAAAAGCGCCGACGGAAAGTGCGCCTGCGGTCGTTCCCGAGAGATTGAGGGTCCCTTCAACTTCAAGAGAACCGAATTCTCCGTTGCCCAAGGCACCGCCGACGTAGAGGGCGCCTTCAAGGTGGAGATTGTTTTGTCCCATCGGACCGGAGAGGGTGAAATTCGACTGAATCGAGCTGATTCCCTGGCCGACATAGAGCTTGGAAGCGGTCCAACGTCCTGCGCCTCCGGCCGTCGTGCCCAAATTACCTCCGGAGAGAGTAACGGTATCAACGGTCTGTGCACGGTCGCTCATAAGCGTACCTTCCTTCACCGCAACACTAAAGTCATTCGCCAGGTCCGCAGCAACCGTAACATCGCCGCTACCCGTCTTCGTGAAGCTGTGTTCGCCCGCAACGGACGTTGCTTCAAAGAGGAAGCTGGCATCGGCACCGGCATAAAGCTTTGCGCCTTCGCCGAAGGTCGCAGCTCCCTTGAAGGTACCGTTTCCGCCGAATTCGCCGGAGATGTTTGCGGAGCCGTTAAATGCGGCTTCTTCCGCCAATTCAAAGCGGGCTCCGGCGTCCACCATCGCATTCACTCCGGAGAGATTTGAGCTGAACAGAGCCGTACCGCTCACCACACGGACGTCGCCGTTGCCGTCGATTTCCGACGTAAAGGCAAGCGTTCCCGAGCCGGCGGCTTCGAGCATTGCCCCGCTCTGAACCGTGATCTTGCCGCTTCCCGGAACCGCGCTGCCGGTAAAGCGCAGAACGCCTTCCGAAATCATCGTGTTGCCGGTGTAATTTTCAAAAGTATTGGCCACTTCGGTCGGGATGGCACCGGAGAGCACCAAGGTTCCCGCGCCCGTCTTGTTGAGACCGCGTCCCTTTTCCGCCTCTTCCAGGGAGTCCACAAGAGCACCGGACAAAGTCAGGGTCGCGCCGGCAACCACTTCGAACGTCGCTCCGCCGTCCTGAGCCAGCTGGATAACCGTCGAAATTTCCGCATCGCCTTCCGCACGCACGGTCGTTCCCGTACCGATAATGAGACCTTGGCGATTGCGGCGTTCCGCATTCGGATCCGACGCGACGAGCGCGTTGTCGCCGAGCACGAGTTCCACGTCGTTCAAGGTCTGAACGTCGGTGTTCAAATCGCTGAAGAGGTAAACCTTACCGCCGTTCTTAACCGCGAGACGGACATCGCCCAAACCGGATTCGGTACCGAAAGAGTTTTCGTCGGCGAGGTGAAGAACGGAGTTTTCTCCGTCAACCGTAATGTTGCCCAAGAAGACGCGGGAATTGTCCGCCCAGCCCAAACGCAAGGTGCCTTCATTGACGAAGAATTCGCCGTTGAGCGTCGCCGGGTCTTCGAGGAAGAGCACGCCGGCACCGGTCTTGTAATAGACATTACCGGAATTCGATTCCGCCGCACCGGCGCCCCAGGAGGCAACGCCCTGCGTGACATTGAAATTAACATACGAGCCCGGCGTAAAGCTTACCTTACCGGCGACGTCGTCGGTGTTCGCGCTCAGCCAGCTCAGCGTCGCACGGGTATTTTCGGAAGTTCCCGTAATCTTGACACCCTTATCCGCCAAGGCATTCAACGCGCCGTTAACGAATTCGAGCGTCGCGGCACCGTTGAGCGTGATATTCTTCGCATTGGTTGCAGAAGCATTCTGCAGGGAGAGAACGGCGCCGTCCACCTTGATCGCCGCATCCGTCGTCATCGCCAACGCGTTTTTCACGCTTGCGATCAAGGTACCTCCGGCAAGCTCCAAGCTACCGAGTTTCGTCTCGGTGTTTACCTTAAGCGTACCGCGTGCCACGCGCAGGGAATCGAGCGTGAGGCTTGCATTGGTTTCGGCGGCATTCAGGTTGTAAACATCGGTGTCCGAAGCGGAAACGAGGAGGCTCTTCGCCTTGGCACCGGCGAGAATGTTCACGTTTTCGACATTCGTACCGACCGGGAGGATGCGGCCGAAGCGCACCATGCGGCTTTCGAGATTGCCGATAGCCGTGCCCTGGAATTCCGTTCCCGACCAGTAGTCGTTGCCGGCCTGCGTGTTCCACGGCATCGCGATTTCCATCGCGGAATCCGCCGTAAAGACGACGTAGTTGCCTTCAACCGAGAAGGTACCCGGCAAGCCGGCAACCGTTCCGAGAGCCGTAACGATGGCTTCTCCGCTTGCTCCGTTGCCGATATTGAAGAGGGCGTATTTGTCGCCTGCGGATTCAAAAATAAGATTCGAAATGTCGAGGACCGTCTTGTCCGCGGAAAGCGTCAGCGAACCGTCGATCGTGAGCGCAACGTCATTGTTCAGATAAGCGCTGTCGCGTTCTGCGGCATCAACAAATTCTGCATACAGCACGATGGTGCCGTTCGAGAGATTGGCCGCATCGAGCGTACCCGCGTGGAGGCTGACGGTGCTCGTTTCCTTGGCGGCGGAAAGATTCAGCCCCGTGATTTTACCGCCGCTCAAATCGACGGTGTATTCGGTCGAGACTGCATTGCTCAGAACGAGTTCGCCACCGGAGACCGAGAGGGAAATAGCCGGATGCTGAGCGAGCGACGGAGCGGAAAGCTTGCCGCCGGCGACGACGATATTTGTCGCATCGAGCACACCGGAAATCGTGGTCGTGCCCTTTTGAACCGTCAGCACGTCGGAAACCGTCAGCTTGCCCTTGAAGAGCGTGGAGTCGGCGCCGAGAATAGCGGACTGCACGGTCGCATTACCCGTCACGGAAGCAGAGGCGCCGCCGAGGTTCAGCGCACCGGTGCTGAGCGTACCGGCGATGCTGAGGGAGCCGCCGGACTGGGTCAGGGAGGTCGAAGCCGTCAGGTTCTTGCTGACAGAGGTCGTTCCGCCGGATTGAGCAAATTCTTCGAGCGTCACGCCGTTCGTGCTCGTCAGATTGAGCGTTCCCGCGTCCACGGTGATGCGCTTCAGCGCCACCGTTCCGGAGAGCGTCAACGCGCCGTCCGAGACCTTGCGCAGGGAGAGAGAGCCGGAATTAACGTATTGCTTGGAGTTGCTTCCGTACTGACGAGCCACCCCGTAGTTTTCGAGCTTCCCGGCGTAATCACCTTCACCGACCGTCAGGGTGTAGTTGCCGACGGTGCCGCCCTGGAGAATGTTACCGGCGCCGATTTGCGAACCGGCATTGCCTTCGAGGCGCTTGACCGCAACGTCGCCCAAAACGCGCACAAATGCGTCCTGCCCGCCGGAGTTACCGCTGAGCTTGAGCGTGGCGTTCTTCAGAGAGCTGAGCAAGTCCAAGCCGGCACTGAAATTGTTTTTCGCTTCGACGAAGACCGTTCCCGTAAATCCGGAATTGTCCGCGCCCGCAATGATGAGGCGGCCGTTCGAATTGTATTCGGAGTCGCTGGAACCGCGGTAGTAGTGCACCGTTCCTGCGCCGGAGAGGCTTCCCTTAAATGCAATTTCCTTCGCCCAGTTGTTCGTGTCGCTGTGAATCGAGAGCGTGCCGTTCGCGACGGCAATGTCACCGGTCAATTCGTACTGATACGCCGTAGCGCTCGACTGCGGAGCATCCTTCCAGGTCAACGTGACGTCGCCCTGCGTTTCGATATTCTGCGAGAGCTTGTGAACGGAGGTTTTCCCGTCGAGATAAAGTCCCGTGCCATTTTTGAGCGCGATCGTTCCCGTTCCGGTCGTTGCGATCGGCGTGCCGCTTCCGATGTGGAGCAAGCCCGCATTGATTTCCAGACGCTGTCCCGAAGCCAAGGCCAAGTCGCCCGAAAGCAGGAGCGTGCCGACACCGGTCTTCGAAAGAACGGCACCGCGTTGGAAAGAAAGTTCCGTAATCGTCAAATCCGCCGCAGCGTTGACTTCACTACCCTTCGAGCCGATTTCGAGCTTCGAAAGCGTCGTTGCCGCGCTCAGTTGCAAGTCAACGCCGTCCAGGCACAGCGTACCGGTGCCCGAGAATTTTTGCGCGGAGAAAGAACCGTCGCCTGAGAGCGTCAGCCTCTTATTTGCCGTAATCGCGAGTTCCGAGGTCGTGATATTCGCGTCGCCGGAAAGTTCGAGGGTGTAATCGCCGCCGACGGCAATCGAGGACGCAATAATCGTTTCCTGAACACGGACGTTCGAGTAGCCCTCCGAAGCGAAGGTAACGCTGTCAAGATTCGAGAATGCGACGGACGCACCTTCCATCGTCGACCAGTTTTCGACGTTCGCCGCCTTCGTCCACAGATTGCTGTCTGCGGAACCGGCCCAAATGAGATCCAGAGCCGCCGAAGAGACCGTGACGACTCCGTTTTCGGTCGAAACCACCGCACGATTGGAGAGGGCTTCTCCGGCCAGCGAGAAGTTCGAGTAATCCAAGCTACCGCTCAGCGTACCGCCGGAAATAATCGTGTAAACGCCGTTCGAAGCCGTCAGATGGTCGAGACTGAACGTCGTATCTTCGGACACGACAACCGTCCCCGTGTTTGTGATGGCGGACTTAATCGAAACCGAAACGTCGGACAAATCAAGCGTGCCGGCATTCGTAAGCGTTGCGGCGGCAAAATCGAAGACCTTCGCGCCCGAAGCCGAGACTTCCGCGCCGGAAGCGACGGAAACGTTGCCGGTCCAAACCGTGTCGGCGGCCAACGAGGTCTTTCCGCGAACATTAATCGTCGTAACGTTAATCGCGGAATTGTTGACGGTCACGCCGTTCAGATTCAGGACGCTTCCGGCACTCGTCGCGCTGATTGTTCCGGTACCCGTCTTGTTATTATTGAATGTAAAAGTCCCGACCTTGTTCGACGCGATCGACATCGCTCCGGAGTAGCCGCTGACGTCGCCGTTGAAAACGTAGGTCTGCGTATTCGAGCCCTTGTTCGCCTGATAATAAAACGCACCCGTTCCGCTAATCGCCCCGTTGAACGTGTAGGTCTTATTGCTGGAGCCGTTGTGAAGCGTCGCATCGACAACGACGACATCGGCATTTACGACATAGGAAGCCGAGCTGCTGACCGCATAAAAATAGGAATTGTCGTTGGACGAAAAATCAATCGTCACGGTATCGCCACTGGCGGCATCAATCAGTTTTTGGTCTCCCGATGCCGTTATTTTATACTCAGCCGCATGCGCGGAAACAGTCATAGCTGCTGCAGCAAAAAGGGTCGTCAGGAAAAACTTGGAAGTCTTCATAAAGGTATGTTTGGGCGATTAAGTAAAAGCAAAATTTTTGCGCAGAGAGTCCACGCAGTTTCACGAAATCATGAGCGCTTTACAGGCTTCCCGCAACAAAATTTTCCGCTCTCCGGGAACGCAAAAGGCGACCTTTCCGAAAGAAAAGTCGCCTTTAAAATTGCGGCAATGCCGGGCTTTAGGCTTTGGTGTCGACAAAGGTCTTTTTGACCCACTCGTAGCCGTTTTTCTCGAGCTCCAGAGCCAAATTTTTGTCACCGGAATGAACAATTCGCCCTTCCGCCATGATATGCACCTTGTCGGGAACGATGTAATCGAGCAGACGCTGGTAGTGCGTGATGACGAGGGCACCGAAGCCGTCTCCGCGCATGAGATTGATGCCCTCGGAAACGATGCGCAGGGCGTCGATGTCCAAACCGGAGTCCGTTTCGTCCAAAATGGCATAGGCCGGGTTGACCATCATCATCTGCAAAATGTCGCAACGCTTCTTTTCACCACCGGAAAAACCTTCGTTGACGGCACGCGCCGTGAACTTGCGGTCCATCTTCAGCGCGTCCATTTTTTCGTAGAGTTCAGCATAAAACGCCTTGGCGTTGAGCGTTTCGCCGGGGGCGAGGCGAGCTTTCTTCATCGCGCGGATGAAATTTGCAATCGTCACGCCGGGAATTTCGACCGGGTACTGAAAAGCGATGAAAAGTCCGAGTCGGGCGATTTCGTCGGGCTTCTTTCCGATAATCTGTACGCCGTCCATCCACGCTTCACCGGAGGTGACGGTGTAATCCGGGTGGCCGGCAAGCGCCTTCGCGAGCGTCGATTTTCCCGTGCCGTTCGGCCCCATGATCGCATGCACTTCGCCTTTCGGCAGGGTCAGCGAAAAATCTTTGAGAATTTCACGTTCTCCGATGGAAACACACAAATTGCGAATATCTAACGACGGATGACTCATTGAAAATCAAAAATGAACGGAAAAACGGAAGCTTTCAAATAGAAATTTAAGAAGCCCGCACGGCACGGCTTAACGAAAGCCGCGTGCCCGCACGGCCGCCTCGAGCGAAGGCAAGTCCAACGCAAGCCCGTTGCCGGGAAACATCCCGTTTCGCTCAAACCAGCCGCGGTTCATCTCCAGACAAAAGCGGACTTCCCCGGAATCGGAATAGACGGACTCCGTATCGTTCGCGCGCAGGGGATGGACTTCGAGGAGCCGTCCCGCCGCGTCAAAATAGCCGATATCCAGGTCGATCGGGACGTTTTTCATCCAAAACGCCCGCAACTCGGAAGTCCGGTAAACAAAAAGCATGCCCTCGTCGGCTTCAAGCCCGCGACAGCCCATCAGCCCCCGCGAACGCTCAATGTCCGTAAGCGCCAAACGCGCCCGGATGCATTTTCCGTTGTTAAATTTAATCGGGAAACGGGTTTGTGCCGGCAGCGGATTCGACGCGACACTCCCGGCATTTTCTGCGGTGCAGGCGAACGGGGAAAACAACGCGGCAAGCGCAATCCCGGCGGCGGCCAAAGCCGGCGCCCGGACGAATCGCTTCCGGCGGGGCGTACGGCAACCGGGCGCCGGTCGGCGGCTCGCGTCCTTAGGCATTGGCTTCGCAGGCGGCAACGACCCGTTGCGTATGGCGGCGCAACGCGGAATCCGGATCGATTTTGGCTTGGCGGCAAGCGGCGATGAGCTCGAAAAGCTGCTTGCCGGCGCTTTCTTCGGTGAGCGAGCCCGCCAAGGCGTCGATTTTCTCGCGGTCGGCCGTATCCCCCGGACAGAGGTTCTTTTTTTCAACGGCCTTCCATGTATCGCGGGCGCGGAGAATGTTGTTCAACGTCGCGGGAAGATCCTTAAACAGGGCAGAACGTTGCGGCTTCGTGCTGTTGCTTTTTTCTCCGGCCTTAATTTCGTCCCACTTTTTCAGGACGGCATCCGAATCGGCCAGTTTCAGCTCGCCGAAGACATGCGGATGGCGGGAAATCATTTTTTCGTTCACGACGCGGGCGACATCGTCAAACGAAAAGTCGCCGTTTTCACGCGCGATTTCGGCATGCATAACCACCTGCAGGAGAAGGTCGCCGAGCTCCTCGCACATGTGCGCCTTTTCGTC
Source organism: Opitutales bacterium (assembly GCA_017546455.1). Taxonomy (GTDB): domain Bacteria; phylum Verrucomicrobiota; class Verrucomicrobiia; order Opitutales; family UBA953; genus Spyradosoma. Next base: position 7,319 of record JAFYWY010000082.1, on the reverse strand, counting down.
CAAGTCCACCGTTTCGATGAATTCCGCCACCTCTTCGACGAGGCAGCCGCAGAGCGAACGGTGCGTCTGTTCGCGGTCCCAGGGACAACCGTCCGGAGCACGCAAGCGCGTAATCGTTTCGAGCAAATGATCGATAGAAACCATAATGCGCTAAAATTACGCTTTCCCGCCGCAATCTGCAAGAAAGCTTCCGCCCTCAGAGCTTTCTTGAAAATATTTTTTGAGAGGAGTATTTTTGCCCTACAAATCGATTCTACTTATGTTTCGCTCAGATCTAACGCCGAAGCTCTTTACCGTTTTTAAAGAGGGCTATAAAATGCGGGATTTCCGCTCGGACTGCATCTCCGGGATCATCGTCGGAGTGATTGCGTTGCCGCTCGCGATTGCGTTTGCCGTCGCCTCGGGCGTCGAACCGGAGCGGGGCCTTTATACGGCCATCATCGCCGGTTTGGTAATCGCCGTTTTCGGCGGAAGCCGCACGCAGGTCTGCGGACCGACCGGTGCATTCATTCCGATTATTTTCGGCATCGTCAGCCAGTACGGCATCAGCGGCTTGGTATTCGCGACCGTGATGGCGGGCTTCATCCTCGTCGCGATGGGTTTAGCCAAACTCGGCGCGTTTCTTAAATTTATTTCCTATCCGGTCATCGTCGGGTTCACCGCCGGGATCGCCGTGACGATCTTCTCGACGCAGATTCCGGACCTCTTCGGCTTGGATCTGACGGGTGTGAAAGTCCCGGGCGACTTCGTCGGCAAATGGTCCGTTTACTTCCAGCATTTTAACACGGTTCACGTCCCGACCCTCATTCTGTCGATTTTCTGCGTGCTCGCCGTCTTCATCTGGCCGCGCATCACGAGCAAAGTCCCCGGAGCCTTGGCCGTCATCGCCGTCGCAACGCTCGTCGTCTCCGTTTTCGGTCTGGGCGCGACGAAAGACTCCGCCGGCATCGTCACCATCGGCAGCAAGTTCTTCCTCGATAAGCCCTTCCCGACCGGCTTCCCGGCTCCGGACTTCGGGATTTTCGCCGATCTGAATTTCGAAAAGATGCGCGAGCTTATCGCTCCCGCCTTCCTGATTGCCCTCCTCGGTGCTATCGAATCCCTGCTTTCCGCCGTGGTCGCCGACGGGATGACCGGCCGACGCCACCGCCCGAACGCGGAACTCGTCGCTCAAGGCGTCGGCAATATCCTTTCCCCGCTCTTCGGCGGGATTCCCGCAACGGGCGCGATCGCACGTACGGCCGCCAACATCAAAAACGGCGGACGCACCCCCGTGGCGGCAATCGTACACGCCATCGTGCTCCTGCTCATTCTGCTCTGCCTCGGACCGCTCATCACCTACGTCCCGATGTGCGCGCTCGGCGCCGTCCTCGTCCTCGTCTCCTATACGATGAGCGGCTGGCGCTCCTTCTGCGGCTTGCTGAAAACCTCGCCTAAGAGCGACATCATCGTTTTGATTCTGACCTTCCTGCTCACAGTCTTCGTGGACCTGTCGGTCGCAATCGAAGTCGGCGTCGTCCTTTCCGCCTTCCTCTTCCTCAAACGCGAATCCGAAACCGCGGAATTCCACGTTTTCTCCCGCAAGCAACTGGGCGAAAACCAATTCGACCCGCACGGCACGCTCTCGCTCTGGCGCGATAAGCTGCCGGACGACGTGGAAGTCTTCGAAGTCTTCGGCTCGCTCTTCTTCGGCGCCGTCGATCAGTTCCGCGAAAACTTCAAGCGCGTCGGCCGTACGCCGAAAATCTTCATCCTCGACCTGAGCAACCTGCTTTCGATTGACGCCACCGGCATTCGTGCCATCTCCGAAACCCATACGGATATGCAACGCAGCGGAACGGCTCTGATCATCGCCGGCCTCCACCCGCAACCGAAAAAAGCCATCTGTCACGCCGAGCTCGACAAACAGATCGGCGCGGAAAATATCTGCCCGGACATGCAATCCTCGATCGAACGCGCAGAAGCCATCCTGCGTGAGCGCGAACGCGCCCGCCTCGAAGCGGAAAACAACAAAGAGGATTAAAGATTAGGGCTTAAAGATTAAAGAAGCTTAGCGTGACGCTAAACTCCTGATACAAGAGGCGTTTCTTCGGAAGCGCCTCTTTAAGCTTTAACCTTTAAGCTTTAATCTTTAATTTCCCTGCGTGAACAAAGAACCCGCCAGTCCCCGCTCCCGCGACGATGCCTCCCCGGAAAAAGAAATGAGTTTTTGGGAGCATCTCGAGGAATTGCGCATGACGCTTTTTGCCTGCCTGCTCGCCTTCGTCGGGTCCGCCGTCGGCGCTCTCGTTTTCTACAAGGAAATCTTCTCGCTCCTGCGCCTCCCGCTCGAGCGCGCCGGCGACGCAAGCGGCGCCATGCAAAATGCGCTGACGTCCATGCACTTCACGGACCCCTTTTCCATCCTACTCTACATCGGCATCCTCGGCGGCATCGTCCTTTCCGGTCCCTTCGTCCTCTACAAACTCGGACGCTTTGTCGCTCCCGCGCTCAGCCAACGGGAACAGCGGCGGCTCGTTCCGATCTGCCTCTCCGCAAGCGTGCTTTTCATCGCGGGAGCTCTGCTCGCCTTCGTCGAAATCGCACCGATTTCCATCGAGTTCATGTACTTTTTCTCGAGCGAAATGGGTCTGCAAGTCAACTGGCTCGCCGCCGACTACTACGCCTTTATCGTTATTCTCGTCCTCTTCGTCGGGCTGCTGTTCGAATTCCCGCTCCTCATCACCGCACTCATCTATTTCGAAATCATCGCCCCGCGAGCCCTGTTGAAACAATGGCGCTGGGTCGTTAGCGGCATCCTCGTCGCCATCGCCTTCGTCTCACCCGTCGGCGATCCGATTACCCTGCTCGCGCTCACCGGCCTGCTCTTCCTCCTTTTCCTCTGCGCCGTTTTCGTCGGCGACTGCCTGTTAAAAAGAAAACTCGCCGCCCGCGCCGCCGACGAAGCCGCATTCGATGCCAAATTCGCCGCCGCAACGCCGCAAAAACACCCTGAACCGTCCAGCACCCAAGCCACGCCCGTCACCGACGACGAAAACGGCGACCTCAGAATTTTGGACTAAGCGACGAAATCAACCGTTCCGAGCTTCCAATGCCAGCCCGATCAGGAGTTCCATAGCAACACGCGCTCACACTATTATTGGGTTTTTCGTGATATAAATCACACTTTTATTATTATTTCCCGCAATCAGACCATTACGCCGCACCTCACAAGATTATATTTGCCCGACAAAAAAAGCGTCCCCGCGAATTCCGCAGGGACGCTCTTCTTTAAGCTTTAAGCCCTAAACTTTAAGCTCTCTTATTTGCGGCGGCGACGCGTGCCGACGAGCGCCAAAGCGCCCAAGCCCGCGAGCAGACCGAACGTCGAGGGTTCGGGGATGGCTGCAACAAAGCCGATCCCCTTCACGGAAGCACCGTTATCCGCCGTAATTTTTGCCACCGTGTAAAGAACACCTTCCTCAAGCGTAAGAGCCTGCGCTCCGGCATTAATGGTCGCATAATTACTATCAAAAGTAATGTCACTTGACGCGTAATAATTCGAATTCAGGCAGAAGACAATTCCGCCATCCTTCAACCCGTTAACATTTCCGAGGGAAACGTCGATGTGATCGTTGGCAATGTAGGCTGCAATATTTTCAATAATGTCTGCAGTAACAACCCAACGACTGACAAATTTTTCGGAATTGAACAACGAAAGTTCTTCAGCATCAAGATTTGTATTCACCGTCCACGTTGACGACGCTCCCGTACTTACAAGCTTAATGTTATTCGTTGCAGTCAACGTATCTTGAATATTAAACACAAGGGAAACATCCCCAGTACCCATCCCGTAGCCGTCTGTTCCGTAAATCGTAACGGAATCAACCGTTGTCGTGAGAGTTTGCGTTGTCGTCGTGTTATACGTGAAGTCCAAGCGAGCATCCGTGGCCTGCGTTCCATCGAGCGTGATAGTACCATTGCTGCCTGCATTCGTTGCAGTTATGGCATTAGCGAATGCACTTCCTGCGGCAAGGAGGGCAGCGATTGCGATATATTTTTTCATAATTATTGTTTGAGTTAGAATTTAATTTTTAGGGGCTAATTTTACCCCCCCCTTTAAAAGTCGTCAAGCCTTATTTTGGGCGCATTTAGGCGCGGTTTTGACCACGGAATGCACCTTATAGGAGCGGGCAAGGATTACGTTCCATTGCGCCGCAGGCAGGTCGGAGACACAGGCATATTTTCGAGCGGCGCATGGCGTTGAGCCGTCTGTCCGCGGGTTTCGGCTATCGCCGACACCCGCAGTTATCCAATGTATTCCCCGCAAGCGGGGAAGCCGGGCTTCGCAATTACGAATCCCGAATAATTACTTTGGGCGCGGCAGAGAAAGGGAGCGAACATCATTTCGCGGTGAAGCATCTGCCTGCAAAAACCGGTTTAGGCAGAGTTGCAGAGTCTTGAAATTTCGGGGTGTAATTACCCTAAGGCCAATTATCGAATTCGCGAATCAGCAATCATTCGGGATTCGGAATTTAGAATTCGCAATTGCAACTTCGAGGCTGTGCGCCGGAGGTGCACTACATGGGATAACCGCGGGTGTAGGCAGAGCCGAAGCTCGCGGACAATCCCCCAAAATACATGCGCCGCTCAACGGCTTCTATACATCTCCGACCCGCCTGCGGCGCAATGGAACTAAACACAGAAAGGCGTCCCCGCGAATTCCGCAGGGACGCTCTTCAACCTTTAATCTCTAATCTTTAATCTAAAAAAAAGCGCCCCTTCCGGAGCGCTTTTTTTATTACATCATGTTTTCCGGTCCGTTGACCTTGGCGTTGACCTTGAGGCGCAACGCGTTCAGGTGGATGAAGCCGGAAGCATCGTCCTGGTCGTAAGCGTTGGTCGGGTCGGCTTCCATCGTCGCGATGTCCGGGTTGTAGAGCGAGCACGGCGACTTGCGGCCGGCGACATAGCAGTTGCCCTTGTAGAGCTTGACGCGCACCGTTCCCGTAACGTTCTTCTGCGTTTCCGTAACGAGCGCTTGGAGAGCGAGGCGTTCCGGCGCATACCAGAATCCGTTGTAAACGAGCTCTGCATACTTCGGGATGAGGCTGTCGCGCAGGTGCATCGTATCGCGGTCCATCGTGATGGATTCCATCTGACGGTGTGCGAAGAAAAGGATGGCTCCGCCCGGGGTTTCATAAACGCCGCGGGACTTCATGCCGACAAAGCGGTTTTCCACCATGTCAACACGGCCGATGCCGTGCTTGCCGCCGAGCTTGTTGAGCGTCTGCATGACTTCGAGCGGGGACATCTTCTTGCCGTCGATGGCGACGCAGTTACCCTTTTCGAAATCGAGTTCGATGAATTCCGGAGCGTCCGGCGCATCTTCCGGAGCGACGGAAAGCTTGAACATCGCCTTGTTTTCCGGGCAGAACGCGTCGAACCACGGATCTTCCATGATGCCGGCTTCGTAGGAGATGTGGAGGAGGTTGCGGTCCATCGAGTACGGCTTCTTCATGCTGGCTTCGACCGGGAGACCCTGAGCCACGCAGTAGTCGATCATTTCCTTGCGGCCCGGGAACTGCGAGCGGAAGGATTCGTCGCGCCACGGAGCGATGATCTTGAGATCCGGAGCGAGCGCGGCGGCGGCGAGTTCAAAACGCACCTGGTCGTTGCCCTTGCCGGTTGCGCCGTGAGCGATGGCGTCGCAGCCTTCCGCCTTGGCGATTTCAACCATGCGCTTCGCGATGAGCGGGCGTGCAATGGACGTGCCGAGGAAGTACTGGCCTTCGTAGATCGCGCCGGCCTGCATCATCGGGAAAATGAAGTCGCGGGCAAATTCTTCCTGAAGGTCTTCGATGTAAATTTTGGAAGCTCCGGTCTTTTTGCTCTTTTCTTCGAGCCCGGAAAGCTCTTCTTCTTGGCCGACATTCGCGCAGTAAGCGACCATTTCAGCGTTGTATTTTTCTTTAATCCAGGAAAGGAGCACGGAGGTGTCCAATCCGCCGGAATATGCGAGAAGAATCTTCATATCAATGAATATTTTAATGTGTTAAAAGAAAGCGGCAATCATGCGCCGCGCGGGCGCGAAAATCAAATTGAAAATGAAAGCTTAAAGCTTAATGCTTAGAGCTTAAAGAGGGCGCAGTAGAGTCAGAGATAGGTTACACTTCGCTCTGCGGCGAAGGAGAAATTTGCGAGAACCTGCGACCCAGTAAAATCTCTCGCAAAGGCACCTAGACGCCAAGCGGCAATATCCCTCTTTTCTTACTTCGCTTGATGCTTAGTGCTAATAAAAAACGTTCCCGCGAAATCCATCACGGGAACGTTCTTCTCTAAGTAATTCGGAATTCGCAACTGCGTCGCTTAGCGACGGCGGCGACGCGTGCCAACGAGAGCCAAAGCACCCAAGCCCGCGAGCAAACCGAACGTCGAGGGTTCAGGGATGGGAATATAAATCTTTTGGGCTTCAGACATCAAGCTGGCAGAGAGAGACTGCGCGGTGTTACCCGGGACCCATCCAGGAGTAACTGCTGCCGCGACAACGTAATCTGTGTTCACTGTAATTCCATCAATTGAAGTGTTGCTAGAACTTCCAAGTCCATTCACCGTATTCCCCTCAGCATTAATCAACAATGAAGAACCTGAATCCGCAGAGTAGAGTTGCGTTCCTCCTTGCCCTCCTTCAGTGTTCGCGAGCGTAATCGTCAATGCAAGGTATATATTCCCATCCGTTGCCGTCCAAGCGCTCTCAAGATTGCTGAGTACAGAATAAGATGAAGAAGTATTCCACGTGTCATTCTGCCACTTAGAAACTACTCCCGACGACGTGAGGTAAAGACCGATATCCGCCGACATATCAAAGTTGATTAAAACTGTATTGGATGTAACTTCCTGAGCCTTAGTCAAATTGAGAACAAAGCTTACTCCTGTGTGAGCCCGATTTCCCCCTCCGGTTGCCCAAATTCCACCTCCTGTAAAGGAAGAAGTCTCCGCCGAAAACGTGACATCCCCGGAAGTACTGTCCGTAGAAAGGTTCATAAACGTCTCAGTCGCATTAGCGAATGCACTTCCTGCGGCGAGGAGCGCAGCAATCGTGATATATTTTTTCATAGAGTTATCGTGTTCTGATGTTAGATTTTAAAGTGAGGGTTTATTTTACCCCCCTAAAAGTCGTCAAGCGTTATTTCGGGCGCATTTAGGGGCCGTTTTGTCTGCGGGAAACAGCCCGTAGGCACAGGCAAAGAAAACGTTCCATTCCGCCGCGGGAACGCCGGAAGACATATCCGAGTCAGCAAGCAGCGCATGTGTGATTGGAGCTTAGTCCGCGGGTTTCG
>JAFYWY010000081.1 GCA_017546455.1 Opitutales bacterium | reverse complement strand
CGGAAGACATCATTCCCGCCGTCGAATTCGGGGCCAACGCCCTCTGGGTGACATCCCGGCCGACGGAACTGCCGCCGGAGAAGGTGATGATTTTCTCGAGCATGCGCGACGTGCCGGAGTACCTGCGTTCGAAAATGGTCGCTCCCTTTTCAAAAAAAAAACTGACGCGCAGTGCCAATATTCTCCTCGCCGGGCTGAGCGGATTGCCGCAGGAAAATCTGAGTCCGCGAAAATACGGCGAATTGGATCGGGAAAAGGAAACGAAGCTCGCTCGCCGCTTCGTCGAAGACTCCGAAGCCCGGCGTGAGCAGGGACGTACCGATCCGCAGGACGTGGCATCGCTCTGGGAGGGATTACTGCGCTCGCGCGGGTATTATGAGCACAGCCTGCAAACGCAACTGATGAAGGAATGGAACGAGCTGCTGCCTGCGAAGCTGGCGGACCGGACGACGCCCATTGCTCTCGAAAATAATTTCTCGCTGCTCAAGGTCCAGTGCGCGAATACGATTGTGCGCCAAGAATTCGAATTCCAAAAGTCGGCGATTCTGAAGAAAATCCATGCCCGCATTTCCGGAGCCCGGAAAATTCGCCGAATCGTTTTGATTTAAGCCTTTGCTGTTCCGTTATCGTCTGCTCAATTTTTCCGGATACAAAAAAGCGTTCCCGCAGTTGCGGGAACGCTCTTCTTTTGCACTAATCCGTTGATTAGGCCTTGATCTTCTTACCGGTGGTCTTGAAGAGCTTCTTGACGGAAGCAACGGCGTAGTCGCGATTCATCTTGGCGATGAAGTCGAGCGTCTGGCCCTTCGGGCAAACCGCCTGGCATTCTCCGAGGTTGGAGCAGTTACCGAATCCGGCTTCGTCCATGACCTTGACCATCGCGAGCACGCGCTTGTCCTTTTCGGGCTGACCCTGCGGAAGCGAGTTGAGCTGCGTGACCTTCGAGGAGACGAAGAGCATGGCGGAAGCATTCTTACAAGCAGCGACGCAAGCACCGCAGCCGATGCATTCCGCAGCGTCCATCGCCGTGTCGGCAACTTCCTTCGGAATCGGCATGATGTTGGCGTCGATAGCGGAACCCGTGCGAACGGAAACGAAGCCGCCGGCCTGGATGATCTTGTCGAATGCGGTACGATCGACGATGAGGTCGCGGATGACCGGGAAGGGCTTCGCGCGCCAGGGCTCAATCGTGACGGTTTCGCCGTCCTTGAAGTGGCGCATGTGAAGCTGGCAGGTCGTTACGCCCGGGAGCGGGCCGTGCGGCATCCCGTTAATCGTCATCGAGCACATACCGCAGATACCTTCGCGGCAGTCGTGGTCGAACGCAATCGGTTCTTTGCCTTGAGCGACGAGGTCTTCGTTGAGAATGTCGAGCATTTCAAGGAAGGACGAACCCGTGGAGACGTTCGAAACCTTGTGGGTTTCGAAGTGACCTTGGGTGTTCGCGTCTTTCTGGCGCCAAACTTTGATCGTGAGAGAAATCGTTTTTTCTTCGGACATGATTTATTCCTTATCTTTCTTTAAGCATTAAGCTTTAAACATTAACTCGCTTATTTGTACGAGCGCGTCGCGAAGTGGACGTTTTCGTAAACGAGCGGTTCCTGAACGCGGACGGGGTCCTTGTCGTCGCCTTGGTATTCCCAAACGCCAACGTGAGCGAATTTTTCGTCAACGCGTTCTGCTTCGCCTTCGTCCGTCGCGTGTTCGAGACGGAAGTGGCCGCCGCAGGATTCGTCGCGTTCGCGGGCGTCGAGGCAGAGGAGTTCCGCGAATTCGAGGAAGTCTGCAACACGGGCTGCACGTTCGAGTTCAACGTTGAGCGTGTTCTTGTCGCCGACGACACGAACGTTCTTCCAGAATTCTTCGCGGAGTGCCTTAACTTCGGCGATGGCTTCCGTGAGACCTTCGCGGGTACGTGCCATACCGCACTTTTCCCAGATGATGTGGCCGAGCTTCTGGTGGTAGTAGCGCGGGGACTTGTCACCCTTAACCGCCATGAGTTTTTCGATGCGTTCGCGGACAGCGGCTTCGGCAGCGGCGTATTCCGGGTGGTCTTCCTTCTTCGGCGCGCCCTTGAGGCCGCACTTGGCGAGGTAGTCCGGAATGGTAGCCGGGAGCACGAAGTAACCGTCGGAGAGACCCTGCATGAGGGCGGAAGCGCCGAGGCGGTTTGCGCCGTGGTCGGAGAAGTTCGCTTCACCGCCGACGAAGAGGCCCGGAATCGTGGACATCAAATTGTAGTCCACCCAGAGACCGCCCATCGTGTAGTGGGAAGCCGGGAAGATTTGCATCGGGTTCTTGTACGGATTGACGCCGGTGATGTTTTCGTACATGTCGAAAAGGTTACCGTAGCGTTCGCGGATCGTCTGTTCGCCGAGGCGGTTGATGGCGTCGGAGAAGTCGAGGAACACGCCGTAGCCGGTCGGAGCTACGCCGCGGCCGTCGTCGCAGGCTTCCTTCGCTGCGCGGGAGGAAATGTCGCGCGGAGCCAAGTTGCCGAAGCTCGGGTACTTGCGTTCCAGGTAGTAGTCGCGGTCGGCATCCTTGATGTCGTTCGGGTTGAGTTTGCCTTCGCGGACGAGCTTAGCCATTTCGCGGGTCTTCGGCACCCAGATACGACCGTCATTGCGGAGGGATTCCGACATGAGGGTGAGCTTGGACTGCTGTTCGCCGTGAACCGGGATGCAGGTCGGGTGAATCTGCGTGTAGCAGGGATTCGCGAAGCCGGCGCCGTGTTTGTAGGCGCGGAAAGCTGCCGTAACGTTACAGCCCTGGGCGTTCGTGGACAGATAGAAGACGTTGCCGTAACCGCCGGTGCAGAGCACGACGCAGTCCGCGTTCCATGCCTTGACTTCGCCGGTGACCATGTTGCGGGTGACGATACCCTTGGCTTCGCCCTTGACGACGACGAGGTCCATCATTTCATGGCGGTTATACATCTTAACTGTGCCGAGACCGATCTGCTTCGAGAGCGCGGAGTAGGCGCCGAGAAGGAGCTGCTGACCGGTTTGGCCGCGTGCGTAGAACGTACGGGAAACCTGAGCGCCGCCGAACGAACGGTTAGCGAGCGTTCCTCCGTATTCACGGGCAAACGGGACGCCTTGAGCGACGCACTGGTCGATGATGGCGTTGGAGACTTCGGCGAGACGATAAACGTTCGCTTCGCGGGCGCGGAAGTCGCCGCCCTTGACCGTATCGTAGAAAAGACGATAAACGGAGTCGCCGTCGTTCTGGTAATTCTTCGCGGCATTGATACCGCCCTGAGCGGCGATAGAGTGAGCACGACGCGGGCTGTCCTGGTAGCAGAAGCAGCTGACGTTGAAGCCCATTTCACCGAGCGAAGCGGCGCAGGCGCCACCCGCGAGGCCGGAGCCGACGACGATGACGTGGTACTTGCGGCGGTTTGCCGGGTTGACGAGCTTGAGGTCGAACTTGCGCTTGCTCCACTTGCCGGCGATCGGTCCTTCCGGAATCTTCGAGATTTCGGAGACAAACTTCTGATTGTCCGTGCAAGCCTGCCAAGTTTTCGAGAAAGAAACTTCGGGGGTGTTACTCATGGTATAAATTCTCCTTCAGGTTGAGGTTATTTCGCTTCTGCATCGCAGCAGGAGACCGGGCAGCAGACTTCCGCAACCGGTGCCGTCGTGTTCGGGTTCGGCTTGATGATGCCGGTGAGAACGCCTACGGGAACGGCGATGAGGCCGAAGCAAACGAAGACTGCGTAGAGAACAGCGATGCCGCGGAAGATCGGGCGCATCTTTTCGTTGCGCAGACCGACGGATTGGAACATCGAGTGCGCGCCGTGCGAGAGGTGAGAGAGCAGGAGGAGCATTGCGACAACGTAGCCGAGGGAGATCCACGGGTTGGCGAATGCGTTGTAAACCATCTGGTAAACGTCAAAAACCTTGTAGGAGACGGCTGCGGAGTCATTGCCGTGCTGTCCGAGGTAGCCGAAGATACCTTCGCCGCCGACAGCCGTAATCGTCGTTGCGTTTTCATACGCAGCGAGGCAACCGGCTTCTTTGAAAATCGTGAACTGGCAGAGGTGCCAAATGATGAACGCGATGATAGCGATACCCGTGAGAATCATGGCGCGTGCAGACCAAGCGGCATAGCGCGTCGATTTTACGGCGTAGCTTTCATTCCCGCGAGCTGCGAGGTTTTCCAGCTTCAGCTTAATTGCGAGGGCGAAGTGAACCACAATGCAGGTGAGGATCACAACGCGGAAACCCCAGAGCGCGACCGGCGGCAACGCATGCAGGAGGTGCGCATAGGTATTGATTTTTTCCGGGGCCTGGAACATCTGCAAGTTGCCCACGACGTGGACAAGCAGGAACAGGACGAGGACGAGACCCGTCACAGCCATCAGGTATTTCTTTACCAGAGACGGCATGCGCCAGGAACTGGAACAACAACAGCACTTTTTGCTCATAGTTTTGTGGTGGTTTTATTTATTTTGGTTAGAAAAGTGTAATTCTCGGGGCCAACGCGCCGAATTGCACTCAAGAATGATTTTTTCATCGGATTTTTTCAAGAGCAAAACAGTCGGAAAACCCGAAAGAACGTCGATAAATTGAGGCTTAATCCGACGTTTCCGAATCCCGCGGATTCGCTCTCCGCAGGCCTTTGTTAATGGGCTCGATTTACGGAAAATACGGCGGTTGTTTTGTCTCAAAATTGTCAACGGAAAGCTTGGAATCGGACGCGTTTGGTTTCGTTTGACGCTCCGTGTCTCTGCGTCTCCGCGAGAGTTTCCGATAATTTCTCTCACGGAGGCACGGAGCCTCACGTGAGGTTTGCTGTTCGTTTCCAAATATCGTCTCTTGGAGGTTTTGAAGTTGGAAGCGTGTCGTTTTGCTTCGTTTGACGCTCCGTGTCTCTGCGTCTCCGCGAGAGTTTCCGATAATTTCTCTCACGGAGGCACGGAGCCTCACGTGAGGTTTGCTGTTCGTTTCCAAATATCGTCTCTTGGAGGTTTTGAAGTTGGAAGCGT
>JAFYWY010000080.1 GCA_017546455.1 Opitutales bacterium | reverse complement strand
ACCCGCGGTTATCCAATGTAGTGCACCTCCGGTGCACTGTCTGCCCGGAGCGAAGCTTCTCTAATTCGTTCAATTAGTAAAATTCGTGGATTCCGGTGAAAAGGGTAATCACTTTCTCAAGGTATATAAAACAAGCGCCCCGAAGACCGGAGCGCTTGTTTGTTTTTCTATTTGAAGAAATCGCCGAGCGAGCCGAAGCCGCCGGAGGATGAACCGCCGGTCGAGAAACGGCGCGGCGACGAGGACGCATTGCGGTCGTCGCGACGGCCGCCGAACCCGTTGCCTCCAAAACCGCTGCGACGCGGAGCATTGCCGCGGCTGTCGCGATCGGAAAAGCTTTCGCGGGCGCTGCGAGCCGATTTTTCAGGATTCGTCTTCATCGAAAGTCCGATGCGGCGGCGCGGAATATCGACTTCCATAACCGTGACGGAGACCTTTTGGCCAACCTTAACGACTTCCGCCGGATCCTTCACGAAGGTGTCCGAAATCTGCGAAACGTGGACAAGCCCGTCCTGGTGGACGCCGATATCGACGAACGCGCCGAAGGCCGTCACATTTGTCACGACGCCGGGCAGGCGCATGCCTTCCTTCAGGTCGGAAATTTCGTGAACGCCTTCCTTAAACGAGAAGACTTCGAACTTTTCGCGCGGGTCGCGGCCCGGCTTTTCGAGTTCCTTCAAAATGTCCTGGAGCGTGGGCAAGCCGACGTCGTCCGAAACGTATTTTTTCAAATCGATACGGGAACGCAGTTTGCCGTCGGAGAGCAGGGCGGGAACGTCACAACCCAGATCTGCGGCCATTTGTTCGACGAGCGCGTAGCGTTCCGGGTGGACGGCAGAGGCGTCGAGCGGATGTTCGCCGTCGCGGATACGCAAGAAGCCCGCGCATTGTTCGAAGGCCTTTTCGCCGAGGCGCGGCACTTTCTTCAGGTCCTTGCGGGAACGGAATGCGCCGTGTTCGTTGCGGTAAGCGACGATGTTGGCGGCGATGCTTGCGTTCAGACCGGAAACGTAGCTCAGGAGCTGCTTCGAGGCGGTGTTTACTTCCACGCCGACCTTGTTTACGCAGGAAACGACGACGTCGTCAAGCGAGCGCTTCAGCGCGACCTGATTCACGTCGTGCTGGTACTGGCCGACACCGATGCTCTTCGGGTCGATTTTCACGAGTTCCGCGAGCGGGTCCATGAGACGACGACCAATGGAAACGGCTCCGCGTACGGTCACGTCCTCGTTCGGGAATTCTTCGCGGGCCACTTCGCTGGCTGAGTAAATCGAAGCGCCGCTTTCGTTGACGACCACGACCGGAATCGAGGCGGGAAGGCCGCAGCCGCGAACGAAGCTTTCCGTTTCGCGGGAAGCGGTTCCGTTGCCGATGGCAATCGCCTGAATTTTAAATTGGTGGCAAAGAATGCGAATGCGGTTTTCCGCGTCTGCATACTGCGCGGAAGAACCGGCCGTCGGGTAAATGACCTCATGGTGAAGCAGTTTCCCCTGCGCATCGAGGACGACGAGTTTGCACCCCGTACGGAAACCCGGGTCAAGCGCGAGCACGCTCTTTTGTCCGAGTGCCGGAGCCATCAGCAGTTCGGAGACGTTCGACGCAAACACGCGAATCGCTTCTTCGTCAGCGCGCTCCTTGGATTTCAGGCGTGCTTCCGTTTCGAGCGACGGACCGAGCAGGCGCTTCCACGAATCGTGAGAGGCCGTGCGCACTTCGTTGCCGCAAGCACCGTTGCCGCCGACAAAAATTTTGTCCAAGCGGGAAAACGCTTCGTCTTCGTTGACCGTAATGCGGAAAAACAGGAAACCTTCTTTTTCGCCGCGGCGGATAGCCAAAACGCGGTGCGACGGAGCGGCTGCAAGCGGCTCGCTCCATTCGAAGTAATCTTTGAATTTCGCGCCTTCGGCTTCTTTGCCTTTGATGACTTCGGAGGAGAGTTCGGCGGTTTTCTCGTAAATTTCGCGGCAGGACGCGCGCGCCGTTTTGTCGTCGGAAATGCGTTCGGCAAGAATGTCGCGTGCACCGGCAAGGGCTGCGGCAACGTCGGGGACTTCCTTGTCCGGAGCGACGAATTTGGCGGCTTCGGCTGCAGCGTCGGCATTTTGATTGGCGAAAAGGAAATCGGCGAGCGGTTCGAGCCCGCGTTCTCGCGCAATCGTCGCACGCGTGCGGCGCTTCGGCTTGTACGGCGCGTAAATGTCTTCGAGCTCGGTGGCGGTCTTGGCTTTTTCGACGGCGGCCTTCAGTTCCGGCGTGAGGTGCTTATTCTCTTCGAGGGACTTGAGGATGGCGGCGCGGCGGGCGTCGAGTTCGCGGAGTTGCTCGAGGCGGTCGCGAATCGTCGCGATTTGAACTTCGTCCATTTCGCCGGTTGCTTCCTTGCGGTAACGCGCAATGAAGGGCACGGTGGCACCTTCGGCGAGGAGCTTGGCGACGGCCATGACGCGCGTCACGACAAAGTTGTTTTCCTGCGCAATGCGCAAAACGTAGTCGGAAAGTGTAATTGTGTTTTCGGTAGGTGTTTCAGCCATAAAAAATTGCGGGATATTCCATAGATTTTTGCTCTTCCGCGCGACTGCTTTTTTAAGGATTTTTCTAAAAAGAAGAGCGGAAAGCAGACGGGCGGATTTTCAGCGTTCGGGATTTCGCAAAAGGCAATAAAAAACGCTCCCGTCGGTGAGCGGCGGGAGCGTCTTCTTTAGGCGTTTACTAACCTTCGATGGTGGCAATATCCGGTTCGAATGCGATTTCGATGCGGTATTGCTGGCCGGGGCGCAATTTCATCGGGTGGTTGCGCGTGAAGGTTTGGTAGTAGTAAACCTTGCCGTAGCGAGTGCGGTGAGCCGGATCCTGCGAAACGTCTTCGTAAGCGAGCCATTCGCCCTGGAAGTCGTCCTTCGGAATCGTGCAACCGAGGCTTTTTTCGCCGAGGCGGAAGGAGTTGCCGAGGTGATAGCGGCTGTGGCAGGCTGCGAGCGGCATAACCATACGCATCTGCGTGAGTTCAACCGGCTGTTTCACCGAAAGCGTGTAGCGGGCCGTCATTTTCCCGCCGAGGAATTCCCATTCGACGCGCATGGAGCCGACGCCGGGAACGACTTTTTCGTCCGCCGTAATCAGTTCCGGCTGTTCGTAGGAAACGGTGAACGCGTTCTTCAGGCCGATACGCGTTGCAATGTTTTTCGCGTAGAACGAGGGCGTGAAAGTGTTTTCGCCGATGGTAAATTCGGGGATGAACGCCGGTACGTACTGAGAAACCGGAACGTCGAAGATGCCCGGCATATGCGGGAAGGCAAGGGAGTCCGAGCCGCCCTTGGCACCGCCGGAGACAATCGGAATCTGGACGTGCAGGTTCGTGTCCGGATTCTGGTAAACGATGAGCGCCTGTTCCTTGCGTCCCGACTTATCAAAGGTAACCGTGCGGCAAACGGCGCGGTTGTTCTTGGCGGGAAGTTCGGCTGCGAGCGAACCGCCGACCGTCTTGGCGAGGCGGGACCACTGGCAGAGGTAGCGCGCGGCATCGAAGTTTGCGATACGTGTCGTGTGTGCGGTATCCGTGTCGCGTTCGCCGTCGCGGATGACGAGCACGCCTTGTTCCTGGTCGAGGTAAGTGACAAAGAAGTAGAGGAAGAGGCGGCGGAGGATATCCTTGTAGAGCGGCATCTTATCGGCCGTGATCCAGCCGTCGCGCATCGACTGCAGGATGATGCTGATGAGGTGCATTTGGCCGTAAGCGCCCGTGCCCGCACCGAAGCACCAGCCGAGACCGTCTTGGCGAACGATGTCCGGAATGAGCTTCAGGTATTTTTCCGCGTAAGTGCGGAGCGTCGGGAGCTTGCGTTCGCGCAGGTGGATATTAGCGTGAAGCTGGAGCGACTGACGGATGAAAACGTATTGGAGGACTCCGTAAGCATCGTAGCAACCGCCGAGTGCGCCCGGTGTGTTGGGATCGCGTGCGGCGTCATCGCAGAAGCCGCCGGAGGAATTCGCCTTGATGCGTTCGATGAAGCGTTCGATGAGGCTGCCCGTTTCGTCTTTTTTGGAGAGACCGAGGGAGAAACGCGTCACGGCCTTGCCGACATTGAAAGCTTGGCGGTGGTCGTTGTAGTCGGTGCGGACGAGAAGGCGCTTATCGAGCAATTCCTGAGTAGCGGCATCGAGCTTGGACCACGGCACATTGCGGTCTTTGGACGGACCGAAAGAGAGTAAACCCAGCGCCGCGTAGGCGAGCCCGTTTTCGGACTCGGTTTCCTGGTTGAGTTGGGCGGAAACGCATTTGGCTACGAGCTCCGTGAGGTTGTGTTTGCCGAGTTGCGTTTCGTGGGTCGCGCGGTAAAATTCTCCGAGCGCGAGGGCGGCGTGGCCGGATTCGTCCGTGCGGGGGCTTTCTCCGGGAACGGGAGCAATCGTCCCGTCTGCGTTAATGGCTTCGATATTATGGCTCAAGATAGCACGAGCCATGTCCATGCATTGTTCTGCAAAATTATGCATTTGTGCGGGTCCTAGGGTTTAGAAAAGTATCGTTCAATTCTCGCTATCCGACGCGAATAAGTCGAATAAATTCTGCGTTCGTTTTCGTCTTTTTGAGGCGTTCGGTCATCGCTTCGGCAATATCCTCGGGTTTTCCGGCGAGCATGGCGCGGCGCAGGAACGAGGCGGCCTCCAAGGCTGCCGGCTTGAGAATTTGCTCTTCGCGGCGCGTTCCCGAGGCATTCAGGTTGATGGCCGGCCAAATGCGCAGTTCGGCAATTTTCCGGTCGAGAACAATTTCCATGTTCCCCGTGCCCTTGAATTCTTCGAAAATGAGGTCGTCCATGCGGGAACCCGTTTGGATCAGGGCCGAGGCGACAATCGTCAGTGTTCCGCCTTCTTCCGTGGCGCGTGCCGAGGCAAAAATCTGACGCGGTTTTTCGATGGCCTTCGAATTGAGACCGCCGGTCATCGTGTTGCCGCGCGGAGCCGCATTGTTGTAAGCGCGCGTCAGGCGCGTCAGCGAGTCAATCAGCAAAACGACGTCCTGTCCGACTTCCGCCAGGCGGCGGGCGCGTTCGATACAGATCTCGGCGATGGCAATGTGAGTTTTCGCCGATTCGTCGTTGGAAGACGCGTAAAGTTCGGCTTCCGGCAGGTCGCGGGCAAAGTCCGTGACTTCTTCCGGGCGTTCGTCGACGAGCAGGACCATGACTTTGACGTCCGGGTAATTTTCCCGCACGCCGAGGGCGATATCCTTCAGCAGGGTCGTTTTGCCGGTGCGCGGCGGAGCGGCGATGAGTCCGCGCTGGCCTTTGCCGATGGGGCAGAAGAGGTCGATTACGCGATTGGTCAGGCGCCCGTCCTTGGTTTCCATGACGAGCTGCGTGTCCGAGCTGTGGGCCGTGAGATTCTGGAATTGCGGGCGGCGATGCCGTTCGTTCGGGTTGATGCCGTCAATGGATTCAACATACGAAATCTTAGCGTTGGCGTGACCCTTTTTCTGCTGGGCTTTGGCGACGATCCAGCTGCCGGTTTTCATTTTAAAGCGCTTAACGATCTCCTTCGGGATGAACGGATCCGTCGGAAATGCCTTTCCGCGGCGGCGCGGCGAGCGCAGGGAGCCGTTTCCTTTGGCATCGAGCACGAGGATGCCTTCGACGACGAATTCCTCCGGCGCGGCAATCGGGGCCGATTCCGCGGCGGGAGCGTCCGGTTGTTTCTGCGATTTCTTTTCGCTCATTATTTTTGTCTATAGTTGTCGATAATAAGAGGTGCTTGCGGGAACACAGTCTGCCCAAGGCATGATTGTGATTAAAGCTTCCCGGACAAAGCAGGGAAAGATGTGCGACGGAATATTCGATCCGTTTCTTCGCCCATCAACGCGCTCAGTTTTGCACGTTGCCTCTATTTGAGCAAGTGAAATCTGCAGTCCCGCGGGGGAAGTTTATGTCGAGGTAACGCAAATGTGTTTCGGGAGTTTTCTTTAAGACAAGCCCTAAAAATTCAAAATCTGTCTCAAGATTAAGTCATGTGCACCGAAGGTGCGCTACATTGGATAACCGCGGGTGTAGGTGAAACCGAAACCCGCGGACAGGCCTCCGGCCTTATGCGCTGCTAAGCGACGCAGATTTGTCCCCGAGATTCCTGCGGCGCAATGGGACGAGCTACGTGTTTTCGCAAAAAGCGAATTTCTATAGGTAGCCTTAAGGGAATCAGGAGTTCTCTTATTTGTCTTTAAGTCTAACGCGGCGGAGATTAATCTGTGTCTGCATTTATGATTTCACTCTGAATACCCTATGTCTACAACCACCCAAAGTACCCAAGAACGCAATGAACTCCACCGCGCGATTTGGCAAATCGCAAATGATTTGCGCGGAAGCGTCGACGGATGGGATTTTAAAGCCTATGTCCTCGGGATGCTGTTTTACCGCTTTATTTCCGAGAATCTCACAACCTATATCAACGCGGAAGAAGAACGAGCCGGGAATTCCGGTTTTGATTACGCGAGCCTTTCCGATGGGGAGGCGGAGCTCGGGCGGGAAGACACCGTCAAAGAAAAAGGCTTCTACATCTTGCCTTCGGAGCTTTTCGAAAACGTTCGCCGTGAGGCTAAAAATGACGAAAACCTCAACGAAACCCTCAGCGCTGTCTTCAAAAACATCGAAGCTTCCGCAAAAGGAGCCGAGAGCGAAGACGACTTCAAAGGACTTTTTGCCGACATCGACGTAAACAGTCCGAAGCTCGGGAACACGGTCAAAAACCGCAATGAGAAGCTCGTTAAAATCCTCGACGCTATCGGAGACCTCCGCTTCGGTAATTTCTCCGGAAACTCTATTGATGCGTTCGGTGATGCCTACGAGTTCCTGATGACGATGTACGCGAGCAACGCGGGAAAGTCCGGAGGCGAATTTTTTACTCCGCAGGAAGTTTCCGAGCTCCTCGCACGCATTACCGTTCTCGGAAAAAACTCTGTAAACAAGGTTTACGACCCTGCCTGCGGCTCCGGCTCGCTCCTGCTTAAATTCGCCAAGGTGCTCGGGAAAGACAAAGTCCGCCAAGGTTTTTACGGTCAGGAAATCAACCTCACGACCTACAATCTTTGCCGCATCAACATGTTCCTGCACGATGTCAATTACGACAAGTTTGACATCGCGCTCGGCGACACCCTTACCGAACCTGCGCATTGGGACGACGAACCATTCGACGCTATCGTCTCCAACCCGCCGTACTCAATTCACTGGGCGGGCGCAGACAATGCCACGCTCATCAACGACCCTCGTTATTCTCCTGCCGGCGTGCTCGCTCCGAAATCCAAGGCAGACCTTGCTTTTACGATGCACATGCTCCATTGGCTTTCGACGGAGGGCGTTGCCGCTATTGTCGAGTTCCCAGGCGTGCTTTATCGCGGCGGAGCCGAACAGAAGATTCGCCGCTATCTCATCGAAAACAATTTCATCGATACCGTTATCCAGCTCCCGCCGGATTTGTTTTTCGGAACACCCATTGCAACCTGTATCATCGTTCTCAAAAAGAGCAAAAAAGATAACGCCGTTTTCTTCATCGACGCCTCGGCAGGATTTGTCCGCGGCGGGAACAAAAACAAACTCGCCCCCGAGAACATCGAAAAAATCCTTTCCGCCTACGCCGAACGCAAAGATGTTGAACATTTTTCAAAGCTCGTTCCCGCAACGGAAATTCTCGAAAACGAATGCAATCTTTCCGTTTCCTCTTACGTCGAACAGGAAGACACGCGGGAAGAAATCGATATCGTAAAGCTCAACGCCGAAATTGAGGCCATCGTCGCCCGCGAACAGCAGCTTCGTGAGGAAATCAACAAAATCATCGCCGAAATCGAAGGATAAAAAAGGAATCTCTCACGGAGACGCGGGGACGCAGAGAATTAAAAGAAGAAAGACACGGAATAAGATGAGCAAACTCGACGAATTGATAAAAGAACTCTGCCCGAATGGGGTGGAGTATAAAATGCTCGGAGAGCTAGGAAAATTTTTTGGCGGACTATCGGGAAAATCGAAAGAGGATTTTTCCGACGGAAACGCAAAGTTTATTACCTACAAGAATGTCTATTCAAATCCAGCTTTGAAGATTGAGGTCGAAGACAGAGTAAAAGTAGCCGTTGGCGAAAAACAGAATACGTTGCAATATGGTGACATTGCTTTTACCGGTTCCTCCGAAACCGCTGATGAATGTGGCATATCCTCCGTCGTTACCGTTAAAACTGATGAACGCCTTTACTTAAATAGCTTTTGTTTCTTTTTTCGTTTTAATGATTTGGATATTTTGCTTCCAGATTTTGCGAAACATTTGTTTCGCTCAGACAATTTGAGGTATCAAATAGGAAAAACTGCGAGCGGAGTTACTCGCTTTAATGTTTCCAAAAAATTAATGGAGAAGGTGGTAATCCCACTGCCTCCGTTGGAGGTGCAGCGTGAAATTGTCCGGATTCTGGACAATTTCACGGAGCTTACAGCGGAGCTT
>JAFYWY010000079.1 GCA_017546455.1 Opitutales bacterium | reverse complement strand
TTTCCGTCATCGAAAAAATCGGCGACGGCGCACCTTCCGGGACCGTCTTCAAGGCCCGCGTATCGACCGGCATGCATTTTTCCGAATTTCTGAAAAACGCCCCCGACGAAAATCTCATCACCTCGCGTATCCTCCGCATTCAAGGCGAAGAAGACGGCCACAACCGGGGAGGCGATCGCGATACGTATGCGCGCTTCGTTTACATCCACGGCACCAATCAGGAGCACAAACTCGGCATGCCGAATTCCCACGGTTGCCTCCTGCTCGGGAACGCCGACATCATCCGGCTCTTCGACGCCCTGCCCGCCACGCCTGCCGGCACGCCCTGTGCCCGCCTCCTCATCGCCAAAGTTTAGCCCGCCACCGCCATGCCCGCGAATGCCGCTTCCCGACAAATTCAAGCCGTCATCTTCGACATGGACGGCACCCTACTCGATTCCGAGCGCCTCAGCCACAAGGCCTGGGACGCCGCCGCACGGGAAGTCGGCGAAAGCGTCACGTGGGAAACCTTTCTTAAAATGGTCGGCCACCGCTCCGCCGACTGCATCCGCATCCTACAGGAGAGCGTCGGCAAGCCGCTTCCCGCCGAAACCGTCATGGCTTCCGCACGGGAGCACTACGCCCGCCTCGTCAGCGCCGGCGTGCCGCTCATGCCCGGTGCCAACGCGATTTTCGACTTCGCAAGAGAGCGCGGTTGGAAAATCGGCATCGCCACTTCGACGCGCCGGGAAAGCGCTCAGGCCAAGCTCGAGCACGCCGGACTTTGGCAATACGTCGATGCCGCGACCTGCGGCGATGAAGTCGCCGTCGGCAAACCCGATCCCGAAATCTATGCGACGACGGCGGAAAAACTCGGCGTCCCCGCCGCCCGCTGCCTCGCCGTCGAAGACTCGCCGACCGGCTTCCGCTCGGCCTTCTCCGCCGGCTGCCTCTCGGTCCTCATTCCGGATCTCGTCGCACCCACGCCCGAAGCCCGACGCGATGCCGCCGCCGTTCTTCCGTCCCTGCACGCGCTCCGGAGCTGGCTCTGCGAGGGGATTTAAAAACCAAAACACTCACAGAGACACGGAGAGTTGCGGGAACAAAATCAAATTCCCAAACAAAACTCTTCGGAGAATAATATTTGAGAAGCGAAACGAAAAACATCCTTTGGCGCTCCGTGTCTTCGCGACTCCGTGAGAGAATTTACGAAAAATGCTCGCGGCGCTCCACAACGCACCTTAACGCGCGTTTCGCCGCTTGTTTTATTCGGCGTTTAATTTTAGAATCCGCGCAATGAAAATTTCCCGTATTGGCGTTATTTGGAACTGCTCTAAACCCGGCGCAGAAGCCTGCTTGGATTCCGTAATCGCAGTCGCGGAAAAACACGGTTTGGCGACGCAGATTTCCGGCAATCACCCGATCGATCGCGACGTGCTCGCAGACACGCAACTCTGCTGCGTCATCGGCGGAGACGGCACAATTCTCGGCGCCGTCGAAAGCGCCGTCCGCAACCGCGTGCCGATTTTCGGGATCAATCTCGGCAAACTCGGCTACCTCGCCAATTACGCCGCCGGCAACATCGAACGCGATCTGGAAGACGTGCTCGCGGGCAATTGCCGCACCGTCTCCCGCTCCCTGCTCGAATGCCGCTTTGCGAATGACGACAATGCCGCTACCCGCTATGCGCTGAACGACGTCGTTATTAAAGCCTGGGAAAATTTCCAAATGACCGCCCTGCGCGTCGATTCCCTCGAACACGGTACCATCAATACTTTCCGCGGCGACGGCCTGATTTTCACGACGCCGACCGGTTCGACCGCCTACAGCCTCGGCGCCGGCGGCCCGCTGATTCATTCCGACGCCGAAGTCTTCGCGCTCACGCCGCTTTGCCCGCACACACTTTCCAATCGCGCCGTCGTTTTCCCGCGCGACATGGAAATCCGCGTGGATAATGTTTCCGACAAAGTTCCCGTCGGCATCTCTCTGGACGGCAATCCGCCGATTTCCGGCGAAAAAGCCTTCCCGCTCAGCATCAAAATGTCCGACGAGCGCGTCGAAATTCTCCAGCCGAACACGCTCTCGGAATTCGAAATTTTGAGAACCAAGTTGCGTTGGGTTTAGTCCCGGAAGCGCCCGCATGCGTAAAATCATCCATATCGACATGGACGCCTTTTACGCGTCGGTGGAGCAACGCGACAATCCTGCGCTGCGCGGCCTTCCCGTCGCCGTCGCCGGCAACTCGCCGCGCAACGTTGTTTCAACCGCCAGCTACGAAGCCCGTCGCTACGGCGTGCGCTCGGCCCTTTCCGTCGCCAAGGCCAAACGCCTCTGCCCGCGCCTCGTCCTCGTCCCGCCGCGCTTCGAAGCCTACAAAAAAGTCTCCGCGCAGATTCACGCGATTTTCCGCCGTTACACGCCGCTCATCGAGCCGCTCTCAATCGACGAGGCATTCTTAGACGTCACCGACAACCCCGAAGGGAAAACGGCCACGCAGATTGCGAAGGAAATTAAACTCGCGATAAAAAAGGAGCTGAATCTCACCGCTTCCGCCGGCGTTTCCTACAATAAATTTCTCGCCAAAACGGCCTCCGACCTACAAAAGCCCGACGGACTTTCCCGCATCCTGCCGAAGGACGCCGAGCGCTTTTTGGAACAATTGCCGATTGAAGCTTTTTACGGCGTCGGGCCTGCCACAGCCAAGCGCATGCACGAACTCGGCATTACTCTCGGCTCCGAACTGAAAGCCCTTTCGCGGGAAGACCTGGAAACGCATTTCGGGAAGACGGGCGAATGGCTCTACGACGTCGTTCGCGGCAAAGACGAACGCCCGGTCATGCCGAATCGCGAGCGCAAATCCGTCGGCATCGAAGACACCTTCCCGCAGGATTTGGTCGGAACCCGGGCCTGCGAGGAAGCCCTGGAGCCGCTTGCCCGCGACTTATGCCGCCGCCTCGAGCGCGCCGAATTCGTCGGTTGCACGCTGACCCTGAAAATCAGGTTTTCGGATTTTTCGCAAATAACGCGCTCGCGTACGCAAGCCGCGCCCTACGGCGAATACGCACAGATCGAAGCGAGCGCCCGCGCCCTGCTTCGCCAGCACCTGCCTTACAACAAAGCAGTCCGCCTCCTCGGCATCACGATTTCGCATGCGCAGCCCACGGCGCGTAACCTCACGCAGTCGAGGCAACTCGAGCTCCCGCTGGAGAGCCCGACGAACGCCTGACGCTAACGGTGCTATTGTCCGGCGAGCAATTCGCGAATGCGCCCGGCAATCAGTTCGACCGGCAAGCCCATAATATTGCTCAGCGGCTCGTCGTAAGAAGCGATGATCAGCTCGCGTCCCTCTTGGATGCCGTAAGCTCCCGCCTTGTCGAGCGGATTGACAATTTTGAAATACAAATCAATCGTAGCATCGTCGAGCGGCTTAAACGTCACGTCACAACAGTACACGTTTTCTTCGCAGAGCCCGGAAGCCTTGTGAATCAGGCAAACGCCGGTGTAAACCGTGTGCGTGTTTCCGCCGAGCGTTTTAAGCATCGCGCGAGCCTCGTCGAGATCGGCCGGCTTGTTGAAAACCTTTTCGCGAAACGCCACCGTCGTGTCAGACCCCAGGACCAAGGCATCGGGATACTGATCGGCAACGGCCTGCGCCTTGATGCGGGCATTGTGCGCGACCGCCTCACGCGGATTGCCGTCGGGATCTTCGTCTTCGACGACATCGGCGGTATGAACTTCAAATTGAAAGCCGGCTTTTGCGAGCAATTCCCGGCGGCGCGGCGAGGCCGAGGCCAAAATAAATTTCATCATTGTGAATAGGTTCCGTTTACGACGTTAAAAATGGTCCATTGCTCCGGATTGGGCGGCAGCTGCGTTCCCGTGGCGATGACCTGCAGTTCGTCGCCGACCTCCCGCCAGAAATTTTCACGGCGAATCGGGTCGAGCTCGCTGAGCACATCGTCCGCAAGCACGATCGGTGCAATCTTCGTCCGTTCGCGAAACAGAGCGAGCTGCGCCAAGCCGAGCGCGAGGGAAAGCCCGCGTTGCTGGCCTTCCGAAGCGAAATCCGCGGCATTTTTCCCGTTTAAGCGGAAGTGAAAATCGTCGCGATGCGGGCCCTTCTGGGTTGCATGGAAAATGAAATCCGTCCGGCGGGAGCGCTCGAAAAAGGCTTCCCAAACCGGGACGCCGTCCGCACGAACACTCGGTGCGTAGAGCAGTTCCGGGGCGGCGGAGTTTCCCAAAATGCGACGCGCCATTTCGGCGAATTTTTCCGCCAGCCCCAGCATCTCCCGCTCGCGGGCACGCACGAGGAACTCACCGCTTTCCGCCATGATTTTTTCAAACGCAAGCATTTGACCGGCCGCAGACGCCTCGTTTTTGAGAAGCTTGTTGCGGGATTCGAGCGCACGGTAAAAACGCTGAAGCTGCGTCAGGTATTCGGCACTGACGGCGGAAAAAGTGACGTCAAACCAACGGCGGCGCACGCTCGGAGCTCCGCGCAGAATCGCCACGTCCTCCGAGGAAAAAACGACGGCTGGAAAGCGTCCGACGAATTCGCCCATGCGTTTGACGGGCGTCCCTTCGCCGATTTCGACGCGCTTGGCCCCCGAAGCGTCGATGGCAAACAGCACCTGCGTTTCGCCCTCGATTTCGTGTTCGAGCTCAAATGAAGCCTGCGCCGTTTTTTCGCCGTGACGAATCAGCTGCTTCAAGTCACGCGTCCGAAAGGAGCGGAGCGCCGTCAGCAGGCTTACGGATTCGAGCAGATTGGTTTTTCCTTGGGCGTTTTCCCCGAAAAGAAAAGTACGCGTTCCCGCAAACGGGAGGTCGGCAAATGCCACGTTGCGGAATTGCGAAACGCGCAGGCGGTTGAGACGCATCGATCGGAGTTATTGCGGCGGGAGCTTCAGTTTATCCCCGATTTTAAGCGAGCTCGGGGTCGAAAGCGTGTCGCGGTTGTAATTGTAAATTTCGCGCCAACGGTTCTGCGTACCGTAGTATTTTTGGCTGATTTTCGTCAGCGTATCACCCTTTACCACGGTGTGGGTTGCGGGAATATCGGAATGGCCGGGAGAATCCGGAGCGGGAGCCACGACCGGCCGGCTCACCGCCGTATCCGCGGCCACCTGCGCCCCCGCAATCGGAGCAGAACCCGAGGTGTTGCCGAGACGCCCTTCCAAATCGACGATGCGGCGGCGGAGCACGAGCTGTTCGCGCTTCAGGGCATCGTTTTCCTTCCGCAGTAAATCGTATTTCTTTTCAAAATCCGGTGCGGCCGAAGCCGTGTCAAAGGGGCGTCCCGGCTGCTGGGAAAGGAACATCTTGGTCGCCGCGCGAATCTGGTCCTCAACCAGCGTTTTTTTCTGGTCGGAACCGCCGGGAGCCGGACGCTGGCGCAGATACTGTCTCAAGTGATAAACCGCATCGAGCGGCATATCGCGACGCAGTGCCAACAACCCCAATTCCAAGTGCGACTCCGGCGCTTCGTCGCGGGCGTTAACGACTTTGTAAAAAGCCTCCATCGCCTCCGAATCCTTTTTTTCGGCCGAAAACGCCTTGCCGCGCTTGTAGTTTTCGTCTTCCGTTTCCACCACCGAAGCGGACGGGAAAGCCGTCCCGAAGCCTTGAGCACAAAAGAGCACGGCAACGACAAAAACCAATACGGCGCAAATAGAGAAAATTACTTTGGTCATGGGGAAATTTCCTTAGGCGCAACTATGCTCCCGCCGCACACGGCTTTCAACGCTTTTTTCACGCGAAAAGGCTACGCTCCCCCGAGCGTTCGACGGACGCCAAGCTGCTTTAGAGAAAAGCTCCGGAGGCTTTCCGAAAAAAATCTTGGCTATTTCCATCAAAAATTTTGACGGGCATTCAAAATTTTGTTTTTGTTTGTCCTCAATTCTATGAGCGATCCAATCAAGCACGAATGTGGAATTGCCGTTGTACGGCTTTTAAAGCCGCTCGAATACTACGAGCACAAATACGGCACGCCGCTTTACGGATTCAACCAGCTCTTTTTGCTGATGGAAAAGCAGCATAATCGAGGGCAAGACGGCGCCGGTATCGGTTGCGTCAAACTCGGCGTCCCCGCCGGCGAGAGCTTCATGGCTCGCGACCGCGCCTTGGGTTCCGCCGCACTCACCGAGATGTTCTCGCGACAACTCGCCGAGTACGAAGACAAGGTGCGCGCCGGGAAGATCATTCCCGAAATCCCCGCCACCGTGAAACAGAATTTCAATTTCGGGGGCGAACTCCTTATCGGTCACCTTCGCTACGGCACGTCCGGCAACTACGACCTCTCGACCTGCCACCCATTCGCCCGCAAATCTATCTGGCCGACACGAAACCTGATGATTGCGGGTAATTTTTCTATTACGAATCCGGGCGACCTCAACGAAGCCCTCATCGACCGCGGTGCCCACCCGGTGTTCTCCACCGACACGCAGTCGCTTCTCGAAGAACTCGGTTTCTGGCTCGACGACGCTCACACGACCATCTTCCGCGAGCTCCGCGCCGCCGGCGTCCCCGGTCGCGAAATGCCCGAACTCATTTCCCGCCGCATCGATCTCGCCGAAGTCATCCGCAAGGCCTCTTCCCGCTGGGACGGCGGCTTCACGCTCTGCGGCGCCACCGGCAGCGGGGCCATGTTTGCGATGCGCGACCCGAACGGCATCCGTCCCTGCTTCATTCTGCGCACGGACGAAGTCGTCGCCGTCGCCTCCGAACGCGCGGCCCTGATGACCATTTTCAACGCACAACAGGAGCAGGTCGAAGAGCTCACACCGGGTATGGCGATGATCGTCGAAAACCACGGGGAAACGCGCTTCGAAAAGATTTTCGAAGCCGGCACGAAGACCCATTGCACCTTCGAACGCCTCTACTTCTCCCGCGGGAACGACCCGGCAATCTACCGTGAACGCAAAGCGCTCGGCGCCGCGCTCGTGCCGCAGATTCTCAAAGAGATCGACAACGACCTCTCCAAGACCGTCTTCTCTTTCATTCCGAATACGGCGGAAATGTCGTACTACGGCATGATGTCGGAACTGCGCATGAGCCGCCGCCGCGAAGTCCGCGACGAACTGCTCGCCGCCGTCAAGGCCGGCAATGTCGACGAAGCCCTCGTTGAAAAGCTGATCATGGGCAACTGGCCGCGCGGCGAAAAGGTCGCTCACAAGGACATCAAGCTCCGCACCTTTATTTCCCAGGAAAAAACGCGTAACCGCCTTGCCTCGCACGTTTACGATATTTCCTACGGCGTCGTCCGCGAAGGCGAAAACCTCGTCATCATCGACGACTCGATCGTGCGCGGCACAACCCTGCGCGAATCAATTCTGAAGATTCTTTCCCGCCCGAATCCGAAAAAGATCATCGTCTGCTCGTCCGCGCCGCAAGTGCGCTACCCGGACTGCTACGGGATCGACATGAGCGAGCTCGGAAAGTTCCTCGCTTTCCAGGCCGCAATCCAGCTCTGCCAGCAAACCGGCAAAGGCGACCTGCTCCTCGAAGTCTACCAGGACTGCCTCAAGGAACTCGAAAAACCGGAACCGGCAATGGTCAACCACGTCGGCCGCATCTACGCACAGTTCACGGACGAAGAAATCGCCCGCAAGTGCGCGGAGCTCGTCTATCCGGACTGCGAGTGGAAGGGAGAGCTCGTCCTAATCTTCCAAACGCTCGAAAACCTCCTCAAGTCCTGCCCCGGCAGCGCCGGCGACTGGTACTTCTCCGGCAATTATCCGACGCCGGGCGGTTTCCGCGCGCTCAACCGAGCCTACGTTAACTTCTACGAAAACCGCAGCTCGCGCTCTTACTAAAGAGATCCGAGCCCGGAAATCAGACGCTTAACAAGATACAACATCCATTTTTCACCAACCAAAACAGAAAACAAAACTATGCAACAGAATAATGTACGTCCGGAATCTATGGAACGCGTGGTAACGCCTGAATTGGCAAACGCGTTCATCGAAGAACAGGTGCGCGAAATCCGCGCCCAAGTCGGCGACAAAAAAGTGCTCTTGGCACTCTCCGGCGGGGTGGACTCGTCGGTCGTTGCCGCTCTCCTGATTAAGGCAATCGGCAAGCAGCTCGTCTGCGTCCACGTCAACCACGGGTTGATGCGCAAAGGCGAAAGCGAACAGGTCATTGAGGTCTTCCGCAACGGCTTGGACGCCAACCTCGTTTACGTCGATGCCACGGATCGCTTCCTCGACCTCCTCGCAGGCGTCGCCGATCCCGAAAAGAAGCGTAAAATCATCGGAAACGAATTCATCAAGGTCTTTGACGAAGAATCCGGCAAACTCTCCGGCATCTCCTTCTTGGCGCAGGGTACGATTTACCCGGACATCCTCGAAAGCCACGGCGTGAAAGCCCACCACAATGTCGGCGGCCTCCCCGAAGACATGGAAATGGAACTCGTCGAGCCGCTCAAGCTCCTCTACAAGGACGAAGTGCGCGTCGTCGGTAAGGCTCTCGGCCTTCCGGACGAAATGGTCTTCCGCCAGCCCTTCCCGGGCCCGGGCCTCGGAGTCCGCTGCCTCGGCGCCATCACGCGCGACCGTCTGCACGCTCTCCGCGAAGCCGACGCCATCCTGCGCGAAGAATTCGACAAGTGCGGCCTCGCCGACAAGGTTTGGCAATACTTCGTCGCCGTACCGGATTTCAAGAGCGTCGGTGTCCGCGACAACAAGCGCTACGAAGGCTGGCCGGCAATCGTCCGCGCCGTCAACACGGTGGACGCGATGACCGCGACGATCGAAGAAATCCCCTACGACGTCCTGCACCGCATCACCGACCGCATCACGCACGAAGTCGAAGGCATTAACCGCGTTCTCCTCGACCTGACGCCGAAGCCCATCGGCACCATCGAGTGGGAATAAAATAAAGTTAAGAGCAGAAAGGTAAGAGTTCATTCGGCTAAGCCGAGCCTCTCTTCCGACAGACAAAGCGCCTCCGAAAATCGGGGGCGCTTTTTTGCGGCAATTTCTCAACGGCACGAACCCGCTCGATACCGACGCTTCACTCGGCACTGTCCGCCGGCTCGGGAAACGAAGCATTTCCGTATTCGAGCATGAGTGCGGCGACGCGTTCGATTTCCGCCTTTTCCTGATTGGCGATTTCCCGATCCAGCTCGGCGGAAGCGCGTTCCCGTTCCAAGATGGCATCGGCGTGAGTTTCGCCGCGGCGATTCAGGAAGGCATCATACTTCCGCATCGTGTTTTTCCACTTTGAGAATTCGCGGGAGGCACGCAGAATCAGCGCCATTTTTTCCCGACGCTCAATCATTTGCAATTTCAAGCCCTGTTCGAGCAAAACGTGATTTTCCTTGGCTTCGCTCAGCGCGAACCAGGTGTTCAGGCGCGTATCCAATTGCAGGAAAAAATCCAGCTCCATGCGCAAGTCGGTGCCGCGTCCCGTAAAGCCGGTATTGCTTCCGCCCGAATAATTGAAAAGAGAGGGTGAATAAAAATTCACATGCACGGTCGGGAAATAATTCATCATGATCCCGAGCTGGGCGAGACGGGAAGCTTCAAGCTCCGTCGCCATCAGCGTTAGCACGAGCGGATCGATTTGTTGCGTCTGCTGCGCGTAATCCTCGCCGGAAACGACGGGCAGGCTTGAACTGTCGATTTCCCATTTTCCGGAAACGTCGGAAAAAAGCCCCGCGAGCCTCATCCACTCGGCGTGGATTTCGATTTCGCGCTTTTTATCGAGCTCGCAACGGCGGATTTCGGCATCGCTACCGCGAATCAGGGCAGCTTCCCGCAGGTAGTTTTCCCGACTCAAATCAATTTCTCGGGCCGCCTGATAGAGCTTCGAAAAGATTTCCCGGCGCTTGATTTCGAGATTCTTTTCGGCGCGAAACAAGGCCAGCTGCGCGACGTAGTAATCAACGGGCAACTGCGTCAGCGCCGGAATGTTGAAGATGATGTTGACGTTGTAATCGTAGTGCTCGGAGTAATAATTGGCGCCGTTCCCGCGCAGAGCTTCGTTGTAGTAATAGCCGAGATTGACAAGCGGAACGACTTGCAGGAAAACGCGCTTGATATTGCGTTCGGCATTTTTGATTTCGTTGCGTGCCTTACGGATTTCCAGATTGTTTTCGTCCGCAAACGCGAGCGCTTCAGCCCAGGTCAGGCGACGGATCGGCATCTCCGAATAAGCCGGGAAATTTTCGTACTCTTTGCTCAAGCCCTCGCGCGCTTCATTCACATATTCCTCGAGACTGCAAGCCGACAACAGCAAACCCGCGCCCGCGCAGGCCACGCGCCAAAGTCGGCAACGACCCGAGGCCTCCGAATGCCGCACGGCATGCTCTAATCTGGAATCTCTTTTCATCGCGCAAAATTTCCGAAACGTTTATTTGAGTACCTTTCCTATAGGACGCAGGGCTGCCGCCGCAATCGGAATCGACGAAATCAGCACACAAACACAGAGGGCAAAGGCGATCAGCCGCAAATCCGGCGCAAGCTCCGTCCAATCCAAAGACAGACCGCGCACCTTGAAAACTTCGTCCAAAATCAGCGGGATACAACGTACAAACACGGCAAACGCCGCCGCAGACGCCGCAAACACCAAGATCAGATTCTCCGCGATGAAGGCCAAAATCAGCAGGATACGGCTCACGCCGAAGCTGCTCATCAGAGCGTAAACGTATTCGTTGCGCTGAAATTCCATCGAGGAAATCGAAGTCAGCAAGACGCCGACGATGAAGGCAATGCCCAAGGAAATCGCAATACGCCAGGAAAGTTGGTCGCGGCGGATACGTTCGAGGCGTTCCAGAAAGGCGCGGGAGCTCTGCACGTGTGCGCTTCGCTTGTCGAGCTTCAGCAGATTGCGCACTTTCATTTCGAGTTCCCGCAACTGTGCGGCGTCCAAACGCTCGGTCGCGACGACCGTTTTTTTCTGAAAGCCGAACAGCTTCATATCGCCGAACATTCCCTCCGGCACGAAGACCGCTCCGGATTGGTAAAGATTCGCCAGAATGCCGGCACGCGCCGCCGGAATCGTCGTCCCGAAAATCTGCCAGCCGCCGATTTCAACTTCCCTCGGAAACGCCCCCGTCACCGGTTCTTTCGGCAAAACGAAAACGCCGTTTTCCCCGCCCGCCAAATCCGCAAACAGATGCGCCGATGCAAGCGGATATTCCGCAATCGGGAAAAACTGCCCGTTCGACTGCGCCGAAGTGTAAACTTCGTTGAAGGCCGAAACGCGAAAGCCCTGCCCGCTTTCCAGAAGCGGAGAAAATTCGCCGTCCGAGGCACGCGAGCGCTCAATCGTTTCCGAAACCACCAGAAGATTGCCTCCGGAACGTGCGATTTCCCGCTCGACCGACGACGTCATCACGATGAAGTTGGCTAAAACAATCAGCGCGCAAAGCGTCAGAAAAAAGACGACGAGCACGCGGGCCAAGGGGCTGGAGCAATGCGTTTTCCAGCGGTGGACCGCATCCTTGGCCAGGTAAAAAAGGGTGAGCAGAGACGATTTCATCACAGAGCCTCGGTTCGAATCTGTTCAAAATCAATCACGGCGTCGGCGATTTCGGCGATGCGCGCATCGTGCGTGCTGATAACGCAAACGGTGTCGCGGGCGCGTTCGCAAATTTTCCGGTTAATAATCTCGGTGTTCCCGTCGTCGAGTCCGCTCGTCGGTTCGTCGAGCAAAAGCACGCTCGGATTTTTCAAGAGCGCCCGGGCAAGCGCCGCGCGCTGCATTTGCCCGCCGGAAAGCGTGTCCGCGCGAGCCTTGCGAAATTCGGCCAGTCCCAGATCCTCCAGCAGAGAATCGATGCGTTCCCGCCAAATCTTTTTCGGTAGGAGCGAAATTTCCGCACAGAGCGCCAAATTTTTTTCGAGGCTCAAGAGCGGCAAAAGATTCAATCCCTGAAACAGATAACTCACATGACGGCGCCGGAATTCGCGGGAAAACGGATCCGCGTCCACGGGCGGCTTGAGCGCACCGGAATCCGGTTTCAGATACCCGCCGAGCAACTTGAGCAAAGTCGTTTTCCCGCAACCGGAGTAACCGCGTAGGAGCGTAATTCCCTTCGGAAAGGCGTAGGAAAAGTCCTTCAGGACCGGTCTGCCCTTCTTGTAGGAAAAACAAAGATGCTCGCAGCGGTAAACCGACATAAGGCGTTATTTTTGGGGCTTTGCCAGCTCGCGTTCGCGGAGCCCGATGCTCGTTTCTCCGATAAAAACAATCTCGTGTTGCGGGAACTTCGCGGCAATCAGCGCTTCCCATGAAGCGAACGGCGTTTCCGCATCGCCGCGCACCAAATCAGCCTTTTTCAGGACTTTCAGTTCGGTTTGGCTATTGTAAAACAGGCGGGCCACACAATTGCCGTCGAGCAACTCATGGGCGCGCTCGCGGCTTGCCTCCGGGACGCGGAAAAAATAAACGAGCGCCTCGACATTACCGTTCTTCTCGATGCGCTTATGCGAATAAGCCGCCTCAAGCGCCTCGTTGCCGCCGAGACTCAGCTTCACGCTCAAAGCCTTTACCGGAAGGCGAATCAACTCCGGATGGACAACATTGACCGCCACAAAATAAGCCGAATCGTCCGCCACCGTCGCAATCGGAGCCCCCGCAGCCAAACGCAGGGCTTCGCCGGTATTTTCCGGCAACGAAAAATGGTATTGGACGCGCCCGTCAAAGGGCATCGCCAGATCGTACAGCTCCCGCTTGCGCGCAAACTCTTCCCGCGCCTGCTTTTCGGAAGCCGCCATCTCGCGCTCGGCGAGCTCAATCTGCTCCGTCAACAAAGCCACGGCCCGCGCATCCGCCTGCAATTCGCGCTTCCCGATTAAGGCACGCTCCTCGGTATCCAATCCCTGCAAAAATTCCAGCTCCTCCTTTTGACGCACCAGCGCAAGGATCTCTTTCTTTTTCGCCAAACGCTCCGCGCCGATACGCAATTCGACGGCAAGCGCCTCGGAATCCATGCGCGCCCGGTTAATCCGGGCAATCAGCTCGCCCTTCTTCGCTTGCGTCCGCCCCGCCAAGAGGTCGTCCAACGTTCCCGCCTCCGGCATCGCGAAGGAGTAAATCTTATTCGGGACGACTTTCGCACGATGCTGAGACACATAATAGTCCGCCGCCTGCGCCGACAGGATAGCCGAAAAAAGAAACGTGCCTGCGGAGAGCAAACGCAGGCTCTTACGAAAAAATTGCATGGTCGGATTCTGACGTTTTCCCGTCGGCCTTTCGAGAATTAAATCCGCCATCCAAGCGGAAAAGACGGCAATTGCGGACAATTTAGAATCGCCTTGTCGCCGAATTTGTTCTTAACTGCTTTTAGTATGAAAGCACTCAAAAAAATACTCCTCGCGTTGAGCCTCTTGGCCGCCGCGCTTCCGTTCGTGAATGCCGAAGTGGTGTTCCCGTCCGAAAAGCAACCCGGCGTCGCCGTAGCATCGGCTAAAGCGCTGTCTAACAAACTCGTCGCCGCACAATTTGACGCCCAGAAGGGCCTGGTCGTGAAGGTTGACGGCAAAACCGTCGCCAAGGGCAACGAACTCTTTAAGATTGTCTTGGGCAACGGAGAAACCGTCGCCGCCTCCCAAATGTCGGGCAGCATCAAGAAGGTCGCTCTTAAGGGCAACCCGGAAGCCTTTAAGCTCTCGGAACGCCTCAACGGTCAGGCGCTCGAAGGCAAATTTACCAAGGGCGATCTCGTCGTCGAATGGCGCGCCGTTCTGCGCGACGGTTCCCACTACATCCGCCAGGAACTCAAGATTTCCGCGAAGAAGGATACGCCGATGCAGGCAATTCTTCCGCTCGAAATCAAGCTCCCGGGTGCCAAGGTCCTCGGCAACACCCGCGGTTCGCCGGTCGTGACCGACAAGGTTTTCGCCGCCCTCGAAACGCCGATGGCTCTCAATGAAGTCTCCGGCGAAATGATGAGCGGTAAATGGTCGCGCAAAACGACCCTGAAAAAAGGCGAAGTCTGGGACGTTTCCTCCGTCATCGGCGCATTCGTTCCGGGACAGGAACGCCGCTCCTTCCTCGCTTACAACGAACGCGAACGCGCAGTACCGTGGCGCTCCTTCGTCCACTACAATTCCTGGTACGAACTCAACATCAACCGCAACAACGATTCGGACCCGAAAAAGCGTATGACCGAGCCGCAGTGCCTCGCCGTGCTCGACGCTTGGAATAAAAACCTCTTCAAGAAATACAAGATCAGCGTCGATGCCTTCGTTTGGGACGACGGTTGGGACGATTTCAATTCCCTCTGGGACTTCCACAGCGAATTCCCGAACGGATTTAAGAAACTCGACATCGAAGCGCGCAAGCAAGGCGCGGGAACGGGCGCATGGCTCGGCCCGGTCGGCGGTTACGGCGCATCCAAAGCCAAACGCCTCGGATTCTGGAATAAAAACCACCCGAACAACCAAATCGGCAACTTCGAACTCTCGAACAAGGAATACTTCGACGCTTTCGTCGGCCGTTGCTCCCAGATGGTCAACGACTACGACATGCGCTACTTCAAGTTCGACGGCATCAGCACGCACTTCCACGCCAAAGGCCCCGGAAGCGAAGAAGACGCCGAAGGCATCATCAAAGTTGAAAAGGCGCTCCGCCAAAAGCGCGGCGACATCTTCTTCAACACGACCGTCGGCACCTGGGCTTCCCCCTTCTGGTACCACATCGCAGACTCCGTCTGGCGTCAGGAAAATGACCACGGCGGCATCGGCGACGGCGACAACCGCGAAAAGTGGATCACCTACCGCGACCGCCTCGTGCACGAAGTCTTCGTCCAGGGCTCGCCGCTCTTCCCGATCAACTCGCTCATGACGCACGGTCTCATCGTTTCCCGCCACGGCCCGCCGAACTGCATGGCCCGTGACCAGGCCGGACGCGAAGGCATCATCAAGGAAATGCGCTGCGCATTCGCCAGCGGAAGCGCTCTGCAGGAACTCTACGTCGACAACGACATCATGACGGATCTCGACCTCTGGAAAGACCTTGCCGAATGCATCAAGTGGTTCCGCGGAAACGCTGACGTCCTCGACGACACGCACTGGGTCGGCGGCAATCCTTGGGACAACAACACGAAATCCGGCAGCATCTACGGTTGGGCTTCCTGGAACACGAAGAAGTGCACCCTCGCACTCCGCAACTCCTCGAAGGACGAAAAAACGCTGACCGCAACGCTCCGCCAGATCCTCGACGTTCCCGCCTTCGTTCAAGGCTCGATCACGCTGAAGGACGCCTTCAAGGGCCAACGCAAGCTCAACGGCATTTCCGGAGCCAGCATCCCGCTCGACAAGGAAATCTCCTTCACGCTCAAGCCCTTCGAAGTCTTCGTCTTCGACGGCAAGCCGGCCAAGTAAACGCCTCGGCGCTTACACAGCCCAATAAAAAACGTTCCCGTGAATCTTTCGCGGGAACGTTTTTTATTGGACCATCCTAAAGGGAACCTCTGGGAATTGCGTTCTTCCATCCTGCTCGTCAGAACATGTGCGCCGAAGGTGCACTACATGGGATAACTGCGGGTGCAGACGTAGTCGAAACCCGCGGATAGGCATCTCTGCCGTCATGCGCCGATCGAGGACACGCTTACATCCCTGACACTCCCGCGGCGCAATGGAACGAACTACACGCCCTTTTTCGTAGGTAGATCTAAAGAAACGAATTTATAGCACGGACTGCGAACTTATGCTTTCAGAAAGACTTTGGCGCGATAGCAAAGCCACAGAATCAGAAAGAGCACCAACGCATTACCCAACGCAAAAAAAACTTCCGGGCGCGGGCAGTCGCAGGCTCGCAAAAGGCCGCCGATTAGGGGCTTTGTGATTCCGTTAAAATTAACCAATCCGACCTCCGGACTGAGCATGTAAGCGAGAATCGAATTCATCCCGATAAGCTTCAGCCAGCCGGCCCAACGCTTCAGTCCCAAGCAATCTACGATTCCGTAGAAAAGCGCCATCAGCAAAACGCAATAACCGGACGAAACAAGCGTGAAGGTCGCCGTCCAAATGCGTTTGATGACCGGCAAACCCGCCGCATGCCCCAGCCATCCGAAGCCGACCAAAAGCAAGCCGGCCGCCGTCAGATAAACCCATTTGCGCTTCGGCGAAAAAGCTTTGTTCTTAAGCAACATCCCCGTAAAGACGCCGCTCATCACCGTCACCACAAAGCAGAGCGAGCACCAAACCCAAGCCGTATCGTAATAGCCCGGAAACACGACGGTTCCGTCGGCGGACACACTCGCACAGTCGCGCCAACGGCCGAGACAAAGCTTGTCAAGCGTCGCCGGGAAATTCAGTTCCCGCACCCACGGCGAGAGTCCCGCCGCCGTCCACTCGCCCGCACAAAGGCAAACGCCCGTAAATACGACGAGTAGCCCGCAGGCCAGCGCGACCTGCTTTTTCCAATCAAGAAAAAGAAACGCGAGCGCCGCCCCCGCATAGCCGATGGCGATAGCCTGCAGCGTGTTGGACAAAGGCTTGAACACGGCGAGATTGAACGCAAGCAGATTTCCCTGCGCAATGCAGCCGAGGAGCCACAAAACGACCACTCGACGGAAAATGCGCCACATCGCATGACTGCGCGGAAGACTCGCATTTTCGCCGACATATTTCGACAGCGCAAACGGAATCGAAACCCCGGCCATAAACATAAAAAGCGGCATCACCAAGTCCCACGCAAGGAAGCCCTCCCAGGTGGCATGCGTCCAGTGCGCGACCGACCAAGCGGCATCCGGATGGTGCCCGAGCCAGGCATGCATCACCGGTCCGAGCATCGTCAGAATAAACAGGTCAAAGCCTCTCAGAGCATCGAGCGACTCAAGGCGCTTCGACGGCGCAGGCAAATCTTTTTC
>JAFYWY010000078.1 GCA_017546455.1 Opitutales bacterium | reverse complement strand
TCACGCCGCGGGAGCGCTTGGCGTCGAGCGAAAAAGCCATCGCCACGCCGGAAATAAAAACGAAAAGCGGGAAAATCAGGTCGTAAAGCGCCAGCCCGCTCCAGTCCTTGTGCCCGAATTGCGCTGCGAGCATGCGCGTCGTGTCGCCGGGCGCAAACGCGTAAATCGCGTAGACCAATGCATCTAAACCGATGATGCAAAGCATGTCGAGGCCGCGCAGGGCGTCGAGCGATTCGAGGCGTTGCGCGGCGGGTTGCTTCGAATTTCCGTCGGCTCCCATGGAAACTTAGGACAGTTCTTCGAGGATGCCGTGACGCAGCACGAGGCGGCGGTCCGTACGTTCCGCGAATTCAAGATTGTGCGTGACGAGCAGAAGCGCCGTATTCTGCTCGCGGCAGATATCGATGATGAGCTGCATAATCGCTTCGCCGGTGCGTTCGTCGAGGTTTCCCGTCGGCTCGTCGGCCAGAATCAGCGGCGGACGGTTGATGAGCGCGCGTGCGATGGCGACGCGCTGGCATTCCCCGCCGGAAAGTTTCGTCGGCAAATGGTGCATGCGTTCGGCAAGCCCGACGCGAGTAAGCAGGTTTTTGGCTTCTTCGCGTGCTTGGCGCAGCGGCGTTCCCGCGATACGTGCGGCGAGCAGGACGTTTTCGAGCGCCGTCAGTTCCGGGACGAGATGGAAGAATTGGAATACGTAGCCGATGAGGCGGGTGCGCGCTTTCGCGAGGAAGGCATTGCCGCGCTTGGTGATGCGCTCGCCGTTCCAAAGGAGCTCGCCGGAGTCCGGCATGTCCAGCCCGCCGAGAATCTGCAGGAGCGTCGTCTTACCCGCGCCGCTTTCGCCGCGCACGGAAACGCTTTCTCCGGACGCAACGGCAAGATTGACGTCCCTGAGGACTTCAATCGTCCCCGCCGGCGTCGTAAACGTTTTTTTCAAATTTTGAGCTGAAAGTACTGAATTTTTCATAGAAACCACGAATGAACACGAAGAATCACGAATAACTCTAGTGAGCGGAAACCGGTGATCAGTGAATGGAGGTTGATTGTTGTTAAGTGCTTACGGAAGTTTGGATTTAAGGTTTCGGGCAAGTCCGACCAGCATTCTACCGACAGATTGTTGCATGGTCTGTATAGGTTGGGAGTCAAAATCGTAGCCGATATTGCGAGCAATAATAAGCTGAGTTTGAAGCTCCGCAAGTGAACCTTGCGCGATACGAACAAATTTTAAAAAATCTTTGGGACTTTGGCGTGCTGCCCCCTCTGCAATATTAGAAGGGATCGAAACTGCGGCACGCTGCATTTGTGCGGACAAACCGAACATGGCTTCGCGTGGGAACTTTCGGGAAATTTTGTAAATTTCCGAAACAAGTTCAATCGACAGCTTCCAAACCTCTAAGTTTTCGTGGTGCATTCTTTTTGCTAATCACTATTCGCCATTAGCCGCCTTTTGTCCAGTTACTATTCACCGGTTTCCATTCACCGAATATTACCCCTCCCGCATCGCTTCGGCGGGCTTTTTGCGGGCGGCCCAGATGGCCGGAACGAGCCCGGCGATCGTCGTCGTCGCGAGCGTGAAAACGGCGGCGATGATGAAGTCGTTCGCGTTATAATGGACGGGGATTTGCGAGAACATGTACTGCGTCTGGATCATTTGCCCGTCACCGAAAATCGAATTGATAAAGGCGACGATTTCGTCGCGTCCGGCGATAATCGCGAAGGTCAGCAGACAGCCGAACCCGAAGCCGAGCGCGCCGACAAAGAGCCCCTGCGAGGCGAAGATGACCAAGATCTGCTGCGGGCGACCGCCGAGCGCGCCGAGGATGCCGATTTCGCGGGAGCGTTTAACAACGGCCGAGAAAAGCGTACTCGCAATGGAGAACGAAGCCACAAGCGTGATGATGAACATCAGGAAAAAGAGCATCGTTTTTTCAAACTGAACCGCCTGCAGGAAGTTCCAATTGACGAACATCCACGGAAAGGCCGTCAGCTGCGGCGGCAGGACGGCGTTGATTGCGGGAAGCATTTCCGCCGCATTTTCCGGATCGGCGACCCGGATGCGGATCCCGTGCACGCCTTTGCCGAGCGCGTAGAGTTCCTGCATGCGGCGCAGCGAGACGATAATCGTATTTTCGTCCGCCGGATGGTAACCGGATTCAAAAATGCCGCAGACTTCGAGTTCGACGGGAAGCGGTACTTCGTCCTGCTTGAGCTCATCGACCATCGTCGGCGAATAAATCTCCAAAGACTGTCCCGGAAGCACGGCGGCGGGCACCTTAACGCCGCTCGGCGACGTGAAGCCGCGGGAATAGCGGATGCCGAGCTGACGCGCCAAGCCGCTGCCGACGATG
Source organism: Opitutales bacterium (assembly GCA_017546455.1). Classification (GTDB taxonomy): domain Bacteria; phylum Verrucomicrobiota; class Verrucomicrobiia; order Opitutales; family UBA953; genus Spyradosoma. The sequence continues at coordinate 504 of JAFYWY010000078.1, read as the reverse complement.
ACGCGGTCGTCATCCAAATCGTCCAGATTGCCGGAAACAATCAGCTTTTTGACGGGGACGACTTTGTCTTCCTCATGCAAATCAATCCCGCGTACGAAGGGCAGGGCGGGAACGCTACCGTTTTTGACCATGACCTGGCCTTCCGCGAAGGGCGCAAGCGCGACAATCCCGGGTACTTGCTCAAGGCGCTTGACGACGCTTTTGTAATCTCCGACCGGGCGGTAATCTTCGCTGCGTACAATTACGTGGCCGTACATACGCTGGATGTTTTCGCGGTGCTCGCGCGCATAGCCGTTCATGACGGTCTGGACGACGAGCAAAGAGCAGACACCGATTGCTACGCCGATGACGGAAACTAAGGCAAATGCGGGGAAACGCTTTCCGGGCGGGAATAATTGTTTGAGTGCTAAATAAATGGACCAGGGCATAAAAGGACGTATTTTCGCGGGAGAGCTCCGAGTTTTCAAGGACGGAAAAAGATTACGCAGTATTTTGCGCCGCAAT
>JAFYWY010000077.1 GCA_017546455.1 Opitutales bacterium | reverse complement strand
TTTTTTCTTAGCGGCAAGCGGATTTTAGCCCTCAAATTTCCGGATTTTCAAAAAAATGTGAGCAAAAACGAGAAATAAAATCCGATTTATTCCCGCACGAGAGCTGAGTTTTCGCGTTTTGTCCGACGGTTTTCGAAAGCGCCGACGCTCCCGCACCGCGGGCACATTCGTGAAATTCGTGCCATTCATGGTTTCCCTCCCCTTTTCCCCGTCCTCCTGTTACAAAAAAAGAACGCGGAAACACCCGAGGGCATTTCCGCGTTCTTCGAATATGAACTCTAAATCAATTAGAGAGCGACTTCAGCCGTTTCGTTCGTCGAAAGGTTCGTCACCGTGACCGTCGTGTCATTCTTGACAATTTGGTATTCAACGCCGTTGACGTCCTGAGCCAAGAGCGGGTTTTCGCCCGTCCAGAACTGGATGGAGTTGAAAACGACGACGTCGAGGAAGCCGCCGATACCGTAGCAGATGCCGCCCGGAATGATGAAGAGGACTTCATTCACCCACTTGTTTTGGGAGAGCTCGCCCGTGTTGTACTTGTAAACCGTCTTAACACAGGTAAACGTGTCGGCCTTGCGGTTGAAGTCACCGAGGCAACCCGTGAGCATAGCGGCAGCTGCGATTGCAGAGGCAATAATTGCGATTTTCTTCATAGTATATATATGTTGGTGTTTTGGGGGTTAAAGAAAGGGTTAGATCAGCGGATAACCGGAGAACGGCGAGGGTTCGCCCTTGTTACGGCGGCGGATGGATTCCACGTATTCGTCGCGGAACTTCGCAATCCCGCCCTGCACCGGCCAGGCTTCACCTTCGCCGTGAGCGCAAATCGTGCGACCGCAGATATTGTCAGCCACGTCCTTGAGCGTGTCGATATCTTCTTCGGAGCCGTTGCCGTCGCAAATGCGCTGCGTGATACGCGCCATCCACATCGAACCTTCGCGGCAGGGCGTGCATTGGCCGCAGGATTCGTGCTTGTAAAACGCGTTCAGGTTCGCGAGCGCCTGAATCATTTCAACGGAATCGTCAAAAACAATCATCCCGCCGGTACCGATGGACGAACCGCAGGCCATGAGGCTCGCGGAATCGAGCGGAACGTCTTCCAAATAAACTTCCTTTTCGTTCCCTTCGGCATCCTTGATCTTGTATTTTTCGTCGAAACGAAGCGGCTTCATGGACGAACCGCCCGGAATAATCGCCTTAAACTTGCGCCCCGGAAGCGGACCGCCGCACATGTCGTTGAGCAATTCGCCGACCGTGACCGAGCCCGTCGCGATTTCAAAAATACCCGGATTGGCCACCAGACCGGAAACATTCATAATGCGCGTTCCGGAGTCGCCCTTCACGCCGATCACCGCATACTTGTCGCCGCCCATTTCAACGGCATTCAAGCATTGGCAAACCGTTTCGACGTTGTTCACGACCGTCGGGCAGTTGTAAAGACCGAGGACCGCCGGGAAGTAAGGCGGCTTAATGCGCGGCTGGCCGCGTTTGCCTTCGAGCGCTTCGAGCAAACCGGTTTCTTCACCGCAGACGTAGGCGCCTGCACCGCGGTGGACAACGATTTCGAGCGAGAAACCGCTGCCGAGAATGTTGTCGCCGACCAAATTTTTCGCACGCGCTTCTTCAATCGCCTTTTCCAAAATTTGCGCGCCGTGGATGAACTCGCCGCGGATAAAGATAAACGCCTGCTTCGCCTGCGTTGCGTACGAGCAAAGCACAATCCCTTCGATAAGCTGGTGCGGATCGTAGTAAATCACCCAACGGTCCTTGTGCGTACCCGGCTCGGATTCGTCGGCGTTGACGACAAAGTAAATCGGTTTTCCGGACTTGCGATCGAGGAATTTCCACTTCATGCCCGCCGGGAAGCCCGCACCGCCGCGGCCCTTAATGCCCGCCTTCTCGACCTCGCTGCAAAGCGCCGCGGGATCCCCCGCCTTCAACGCTTTCTTCAGCGTCTCGTAGCCGCCGTTTTTAATGTAACAATCAATGTCCGGCGTGTAACCCGGCGTGCCGATACGTTTGTAAATGATGCGTGTTTCTTTCGCGTGAGCCATGAGAAATTGGGATTTATTTTTGCGAATACTATCACGTTCCCGTAAAAAACACAGGCTTTTTTACGAAGAATCTTAGTATAAGCGCCGCGAAACAAAAAATGCCGCACAAAAGCACCGGGATTTTTAGCTCCCGGCATCGGGATTCGAGCATCAGGCCGATACCCCCATTTGCCGCTTAGCAGACGGCCTCCCTTTTGCGGGAAGGCCTCTGCCGAAAACCGAATTCCCTATCGACACCCAGACACCTTTAGGTTGTAGGCACGGCACCAGGTCAAGCGCCCGCGCCACCCGGCAAAGCGTATCGATGCGCGGCGTGCTCGAGCCGCTCTCAATCCGCGCCAAAGACGGCTGAGGCAAGCCGCAACGCTCCGCAAGCGCCTTTTGTGTCAGTCCCTTCCGCGTGCGGGCTTCAATCAGCGTCGCCACGATCTGCGCCTTCATCTCCGCCGCCGAAAGCTCCTCCGGCGTACAGATTTCCTTCAAGAACTCAATCGCATCGCTTCCGCGTGCCGAATTTACACTTTCATTCGTTTTCATGGTTATTCCTTTCTAAAAATCGCTTCATATTGTTTTCAGCCCGCACGATCTCCTGACGAGGAGTCTTCGAGCTCTTTTTTACAAAAGAGTGCAACAAAACAAACTCCCCGTCAGACGATGCAAAGAACAAAATCCTGAACTTCAGCGGACGTAATTCCCAAATCGCTCCCGAAAGATGCTTCACCCAAGGCTCTCCGACCAAAGTCCCCGAAAGTTCTAAAACTTTAAGCGAATCGGCGATTTTCTGGGTACGTATGCGAGCACTTTTCCCGTCCTCTCCTGTCCATTCGAGAATCGCCTCCTTAACCGGCTCCTTACCACGAGCATCCTTGTAAAAAACAATTTTAAACATAAATTATAGCATATTTGATATTAGTCAATATCTTTTTTGATATTATTTTACAAATTTCCCAATGGGTAGGATAGATCTCGGCTCAAAACGGCGCCGCGAACGCATCCGCGACGCCGTGTAGCCGGGAGGCTACTCCCCATCACATAGAAGCCCGCATAACTACCGCTTCCGGCGACGCAGACAAAGCAACAGCGCAGACGCCCCCGAAAACACGCCGAAAGCCGAAGGCTCCGGAACCGCCGCGGCCGACGTCTCAAATTTAAGACCGGAAAGCGTAACGCTTCCTCCTGTCCCTACCGGAACTCGAAACGCCAGCACCGACAAGTCTTTTAGGGCCTCGTTTGAAAGCGACTCGGTCGTCACGGATTCCCCGCCTCCGAGCGAAAACGTCGTCGAATACGTCCCTTCCGCCGTCTTCAGAATTTTCAATAGGAAGTTGTAATTTGCCCCGGCCGCTGGCGTGGAAAATTCTTTCGCATAATCGGTCTTCGCGCCCCCGGATGACGTCGACAAACAAGTCGAATTACTCGTGGGTTTATTGCGATTATAGGTCAACTTCGTCGAAGTCAAAAATCCCGCCATTGCGTTCGTCACCACCGACGCACCAAAGCCCGTCGACTTGCTGTTATAAGCATGGCCGAGAGATTTCTCCTTCAGTGCGGCATCCAAGGCTGCCTGATTGTAAGCCCCGGAATTAAAAAGCCCGATAATGGTGTTCGCATTCGTCCCGCTTTGAAGTTTGTCCAAGCTCAAAGTCCCCGAAACTTGCAGAGACTCGCCCTGCTTCAGAGTAACAGGATCAAAGTAGCAAAAAACCAAGCAATCATATCTGGAGCTACCGATGCTAATACTGTTCTCCGTCGTGCTGATTGTCGGCGTTCCGTCGCTACGAATCGCGTACCAATTGCTCTCAGCATAATAACTTGCGGGATCGCCAAAGTTAATCGCCGCTTGCAGCGTTCCCGCCGCCAACAAACAAGTTCCGCTCAGGAGAAATAAATGCTTTTTCTTCATAAGTCTTTCTAATTTTGAGTAGATTGAAATTGCGCCGTCCGACTCCGAACACCCACACAATTTCTACACAAAGAATAGACTTTTC
>JAFYWY010000076.1 GCA_017546455.1 Opitutales bacterium | reverse complement strand
GCCACGCATTCGCGGGCGGCAGGGACGCTCGGATATTTCAGGAACCACTGCTCGGAAAGGCGCGGCTCAATCGGCACCTTCGCACGTTCGCTGATACCGACCTTGTTTTCGTACGGCTCCTCCTTGACGAGCAAGCCGAGCTCGCGGAGCAACTCGACGGATTTGTCGCGCGCCTTAAAGCGCTCCATTCCGGCAAGATCCTTCCCCGCAAGCGCATTCATCGTGCCGTCCGGGTTCATGATGTCCGTCACCTTCAGGTTGTGGCGGCGGCCGATCTCAAAGTCCGTCTTGTCGTGCGCAGGCGTCACCTTGAGCACACCGGTACCGAATTCGAATTCAACGGATTCGTCGCCGACAATCGGAATCCATTCCTGATTTTCGCACGGAAGCGGACGAACGGCGTGCTTGCCGATGTACTTTGCGTAGCGCTCGTCCTTCGGGTTGACGGCGATCGCAGCGTCGCCCGGAATCGTTTCGGGGCGCGTCGTCGCAATCGTCAAAAACGTTCCCGGTTCTTCGGCGATTTCGATTTTGAAATAGTAAAGGAAACCCTTGTGCGGCTCCATGATGACTTCTTCGTCCGAAAGCGCCGTAAGCGACGCCGGGCACCAGTTCACCATGCGCTTGCCGCGGTAGATGTAGCCCTTCTTGTAAAGATCGACAAAGATCTTCTGGATACAACGCGAGTAGCTTTCGTCCATCGTGAAGCGCTCGCGTGACCAGTCGCAGGAGCAACCGAGCTTCTTGAGCTGGTTGATGATGATGCCGCCCTTTTCTTTTTTCCAATCCCAAACGCGTTCGAGAAAGGCTTCGCGTCCGAGATCGTGGCGCGTCTTGCCTTCGGTCTTCTTCAACTGCTTTTCGACCATGACCTGCGTGGCGATACCCGCGTGGTCCGTACCCGGAAGCCAAAGCACTTCCTTGCCGTCGAGGCGCGCCTTGCGGGCAAGGATGTCCTGAATCGTATTGTTGAGCACGTGGCCCATGTGAAGCACGCCCGTGACATTCGGCGGCGGGATGACGATGGAATACGCCGGACGGCTGTCGCTTACGCGCGCAGGATCGGCGGTAAAACAGCCCCGATCAACCCAGCTTTCATACCAGCGGGATTCGACCTGTGCGGATTCATAGTTTTTCGGAATATCGTGCGTCATCGTATTAAAAGAAAGTGAAAAAGGTGCAACGATACGCTCTTTTCCGCATTCCCGCAAATTGAAATTTGACGAAAAACAAGAAAGCTCGGAAACGTTTCCCCGCAAATACGAATGCTTTGAGGGAAGAAAAACTCCCCGATAGAATGCCGCCTTGACAGGTTTTCCATCCGAGAAATAAGCTGTAAACTCAATAACCCAAGTTTTAACGCAAAATAAACAATGAAAAAATATATCGCCCTTGCAGCCCTCCTCACCGCCGGAGCCGCTTTCGCAAATGCGGAAACGATCACATTCGCAAGCGACGGATGGGTAATCGGCCACAACCGCGGCAACACAGACCGACCGACTTACATCATTGATGCCGGGAGCAACTCCATGAGCCTCACCAACAGCAACTGGTCGCAAGCCCTGGCCTACTATGAACTCGACGCCGAAGTCCAATCCTTCAGCCTCGATATGACTATCAAAAATATGACCGGCTCGTTTACGGTCTCGCTCATCGGCGAAAACTACTCCTTTGTCTTCGGGAAAAATTACGACGCATCGACCTACGAATTCGCAATGACCACCAACGTGGATTCCGATGCAACCAAAGCCCTCATGTTCAAGCAAGCCGATGCGACCAACAAAACGGCTTATGTCCAAGGGACGAATACCGGCGTTACTGCCGCCGTCGATATGGTTCTCAACATCGCCGGCGTTGTCGATGCTAACAACAACCTCACACTCTCCCTCGCCGGAGTAACGGTCGGAAGCATCGACTTGGGTGCCAGCCAATTCGATTTGGACGTCATCGGCTTTTACGGCGACGGTGCCAACAGCACCCCCAACGTTGAATTCTCCAACTTGGAAGTCTCCGTCCTCGCCATCCCCGAGCCGTCGGCTTTCGGTCTGCTCGCAGGCTTGGGCGCCCTCGCGCTCGCCGGCACGCGCCGCCGTCGTCGCTAAGCGACGCAATTACGAATTCCGAATCCCAAATTCCGAATTACGTGATAAAAACGTTTCCGTGAAAATTCTCGCGGGAACGTTTTTTATTAACCGCTCAGCGCCTCCGTGTCTCCGCGAGAAATTCGAACCCGCCGCACCTTTTCCGTCGTTCGCCGAAAATAACTTTTCAAAAAATTTCAAAAAACATATTGACACCCGCCCAACAGAGTAGAAGAATCAGGGCGTCATCTATTTTTCATAAATACTTTTCTAACTAACTGCTTCTATAACTCCATTATAAGATGAAACATTACATTACAATTGCAGCATTGATTGCTGCTGGCACAACTCTCGCAAATGCGGATGAAGAATACACGATTAATCCCCTGAAGGATAGTGGCAATTGGTCGCATGCAGCCGGAAACCCCGACGCAGGAAAGAAAGCCTCCTTCTCTCTCAACAGTACAGATGCAACGACATCTACCAAGGTCGACAAGTACTACTGGAAAAAAGCAAACGCGGAAGCCTACTCAACTTATCAGAATTTTGAATCGATTAGCTTGGATTCCGCAGACGACTACCTCAAGTTTTCTTACAATTTTAAAACTTCCGGCGTAACAAGCGGTTGCACACTGACTCTCGCACTCGTCGGAACCCAGAGCGCCATTGTTACAGGATTCGAGACAAGCAAAGCCAACTACGCAACGACCGACATCGTGGCAGACAGCTACACGTTCACAGGAAGCAGCTGGGGGAAAGCCGTCTTGGACGGAACCAATCTCGCCACTATCGCCAGCGGGACCTTATACCACGTCGAAGGCGATATCTCTTGGGACGAAACCCTTTCTAAGTTCGTACTGAAATTAGCACTGGACAGCATCGAAGTAACCCAAAAAATCGACCCTGCTACAGGCGACTTGATTTCCAGCACCATCACCCAAACACCACGCGGATCGGCAACAGTTACTTTAAACAACTACATTGACATCAACACATTGATTGTCTCCTCCAGTGCCCCCACAAACAAATATAGCGAACTTCAAAACATCGAGCTTACCTGGGGACACATCGCCATCCCGGAACCGTCCGCATTCGGCCTGATGGCAGGCTTGGGCGCACTCGCACTCGCCGGCACACGCCGCCGCCGCAAGTAAGAGCCTAAATTTAAGGCTTAAAGAAGAGCGCTTCCACCAACTCGCGGGAGCGCTCTTTGTATTCCCCATAGTCTCTTAGGCCCGCCTCCAAAATCAATTCACGGAATTAGTGAAAGCTATACCCATAAAAATATTTCCACAAAATTTCAAAAATCATATTGACCCATGTACAACAAAGGAAGATAATGGGTTTGATATTTATTTTTTTCACAAACACTTCTCCATTTTCTACATTTACTAGTCTAACTCAGAATGAAACAGTATATCGCAATTACAGCCTTAATTGTTGCCGGCGCCGCATTCGCGAGCGCAGATGACGAACAAACGATGAGCCCGTTTTTAGACAGAAACGGGTGGTACCACACGAAAAAGTCGGGATGGAGCGACCCCAACATCAGCGCCCTCAACAGTTATGTTTGGAAAGACACCGACACCGAAGGCACCTCCACTTACTCTGCATTGGGAACTCAGACCAAAGCCCCTGCATTCGAGCGCATCGTCTTGGATTCTCCCGATGATTACTTGACGTTCACTTACAACCACAAGACAGGATCATCGACTAATAGCGCAGCAACTTTCGCCTTGGCCGGATCTGAAGGAGCAATTGTCATTGGTCACAGCTACAACCAACCCATCGGCTACGCAACATCAATGACGTCTGATGCACTTAACTATACTTTTACCGGCACTAACTGGGGCGATCCCAATGGCGTTCTAGAAGCAACCCCTGCTAAGCAAGGATTTATCACAAGCAGAACCTACAGCATCGAAGGGAACATTTCTTGGGACAGCGCACTCTCGACTTTCGTACTAAACCTTGCGATATCCGACGCCTCCACGACCTTCACGAGCGGCACTATCGCTTTGGGCGACGAATTCTCCATCGAACGCCTGATTATCGCGGTAGATGCGAGCAATAAAGCAGGCCAAGTTACTTTCTCTAACTTGGAACTCACCTGGGGCCACTACAATATCGCTGTTCCGGAACCGTCGACATTCGGTCTGCTCGCAGGCTTGGGCGCCCTCGCGCTCGCCGGCACGCGCCGCCGTCGTCGCTAAGCGACGCAGTTGCGAATTCCGAATCCCAAATTCCGAATTCCTTAATAAAAAAAACGTTCCCGTGGATTTCTCCGCGGGAACGTTTTTATTAACCTCTCCGCGACTCTGCGCCTCCGCGAGAAATTCTAATATTCTCTCTCGCAGAGACGCTGCCCCAAAAAAACTCACCTTGGAAACATAAGGAGCCTCTAGAAATTCGTTTTTTAGAAATCTTCTTACGAAAAAGATTGTACTGCTCGTTCCAATACGCCGCAGGAACGTCAGTGATATAAGCACGTCCTCTATCGGCACATGGCGGTAAAGCCGCCTAAACAAGGGCTTTCGCGAGAATTCCTTTCCGCAAACTCAAAGGCCGATTTCCCGTACAAAACACCGCCAAAATCAACAAGAAACAAGGCTTGACATGTTTTAGGGGGGGGTAGAATGAAGCTTCATTTTATTTTTAACTCAAACTAACCTTAGACATGAAAAAATACATCACCATCGCAGCGCTCCTCGCCGCAGGCTCCGCTTTTGCTAATGCAACCGACATCACGTGGACGGTACAGACGCCGACTTACTACGGAGATAGCGGAAACCAATGGGTAGGCGTTATGCTCTTCAAAGGAGATATCGGTCTTGATGAAGGAATCTCCAAAACCGTGCTTGATTTCTCATATAACACGGGCAATAAAACGCTGAACGTAACTTCCACGGACGATACTGATGTCCTTGGCACGTATTTGACAGAGGTTAAAGCAAACGTTGCATCCGCAAAGTCCCCTCTCTCTTACACTTTTTCAGACATCTCCCTGGAAAATGTCGAGAAAGTGACGTTGGTTTGGGCAGCTCCTTATCAGTACGCAACCCTAAGTGAACTGAAAGCCCTAAGCTACTCCGTGATTGACGTCCCGAGCAATCTCTCCTCCTCTTGGGAAATCAAATTCGAATCAATCAACTTGAAAAACAATGATCCAGTGAAGGTTTCTCCGATTCCGGAGCCGTCGACCTTCGGTCTGCTCGCAGGTTTGGGTGCTCTCGCGCTCGTCGGCACGCGCCGCCGTCGTCGCTAAGCGACACAATTGCGAATTCCGAATCCCAGATTCCGAATTACTTAACAAAGAAACGTTCCCGTGGACCTCTCCGCGGGAACGTTTTTTATTAACCTCTCAGCGACTCTGCGCCTCCGCGAGAAATTCTAAATTCCCTCTCACAGAGACACGGGGACACAGAGCATCAAGCGACATCCAACGCTTTCATTCCAAAACATAATCCTCCGAAGAGCTTAAATTGGAACTACAACGATTGGCTCTCCGGCGGCGCTCCGTGCCTCTGTGCCTCCGTGAGAGTTTCCAATTTGCCAACTGACAAGGTATCGCTAAAATTCGCGGCATGAAACAATCGATTTTTACCTCCGCCGCCCTGCTCCTCGGCTCTCTGTTTGCCTTTACCGCGCCGACCCCGCCCGCGAATCCGACACCCGCCGCCGCGGCACAGAAAAGCGCCGGAATCGACTTGATGGCGATGAATCGCGATGCGCGTTGCGGGCAGATCTTGATTACCTGCTTAGTCAACGGCCAGCCGATGCGCATGATGCTCGACACGGGCGCCACACACACGGTTTTACACCACACGAGCGCCGACAAAATCAAAAACGCCCGCTGGCTCGACACGAGCAAGATGAAGTTTAGGAGCAACTCCGTGCAGCGCCCGAAAATCCTTATCGCCGACCTCCAAGTCGGCCCGGGTTCGGCACCGCAACACGCCGTCATCGTCGTCAGCCTGGATGCCGTCCGCGGGATGCTAAACGAAAAAATCGACGGAATCGTGGGCATGGACATCCTTGGCTCCCTGCCCTTCACCTTCGATTTGAAAAACAGGCAGTATTATTGGGGCACTCCCGAAAAGGCGAAGCTTATCCCGCTGGCGGGCAAGGAAGATCCGAACGGCCGCCTGCTGATGCAGGTTAAGAGCGGCAAGCAGGATTTCCACCTCCTTCTCGATACGGGGAGCAGCGTAACGCGCATCTTCAAGGACCATTGGGCGCCCGGCGCGGCAGGTGAAATCAGCGCGCAAATCGGCGACGTGGATAAGGCCTCCAGCCAAAAACTCATCACCGGCAAGCCCGGTCCTCTGGAAGTCGCTCCCGGTGTTTCCCTGAAAAACATTACGCCGATTCTCAGCGACACGGAAAAGCTCACGATGATCGGCATGGACGCCTTTGCGGATTCAGCCCTCGTCCACCTCCCGATGGAGGATTCCCCTTTCGGAAAATTTTACCTCGCGGGGAATGAGAAGCAGAAAGATTAAAGGTTAAAGATTAGAGATTAAAGAGAAGATTCCTCTGTTATTGTTCCATTGCGCCGCAGGCATGTCAGGGACATATCGGTGTCGTTTAGCGGCGCGTGTATTTTGAATTATCCGCGGGTTTCGGCTACGCCTGCACCCGCGGTTATCCTATGTAGTGCACCTCCGGCGCACAGCGTTGGGCCTTCGGCGGTGAATAGTGACTAGCGCCCGGGCACCCCGTCCATTCACTATTCACCAGTTTCTATTCACAGCAGAGCCATTCACTATTCCTTATTCATTAACTAAAAAAAAGCGCTCCCGGATTAACGGGAACGCTCTTCTCTAAGCATTAAGCTCTAAACTTTAAGCTTTCTCAGCCAAGGGCTTAGTACATTCCGCCCATGCCGCCGTCCGCCATTGCGGGAGCCGCCTTGGGCTCTTCCGGAACGTCGGTGATGAGGCATTCGGTCGTGAGGAGCATCGAAGCCACGGAGGTAGCGGAGACGATCGCCGTGCGGGTGACCTTGGTCGGGTCCACGACGCCTGCGGCGACGAGGTCTTCGTAGGTGTCGGTTGCAACGTTGTAGCCGTTGCCGCCCTTAGCCTTGAGGACTTCCTTGACGATGAGCGAGCCTTCGACGCCGGCGTTTTCGCAGAGCGTGCGGAGCGGCTGTTCGATTGCGCGGCGGACAATCTTGGCGCCGGTCTTGGCGTCGCCGTCGAGCGTTTCGATGAGCTTGTCCACAGCCTTGGCCGTGCGCAGGAGCGCGACGCCGCCGCCCGGGACAATACCTTCTTCGACAGCAGCGCGGGTAGCGTGCAGCGCGTCGTCAACGCGGTCTTTCTTTTCCTTGAGTTCCGCTTCGGAAGCTGCGCCGACATGGATGACGGCGACACCGCCTGCGAGCTTGGCGAGGCGTTCCTGGAGCTTTTCGCGGTCGTAATCGGAAGAGGTTTCTTCGATCTGGCGGCGGATGAGTTTCACGCGGCCCTGGATGTCGGCAGACTTGCCGGCGCCTTCGATAATCGTCGTGCTTTCCTTGTCGACATTGACGCGCTTGGCCTTGCCGAGGTCGGCGATGGAGATGCTTTCGAGCTTGATACCGAGGTCTTCCGTGATGAACTTACCGCCGGTAAGGATTGCGAGGTCTTCCATCATCGCTTTGCGACGATCGCCGAAGCCCGGAGCCTTGACCGCGCAGACATTGATCGTGCCGCGAATCTTGTTCACGACGAGGGTTGCGAGCGCTTCGCCGTCGATGTCTTCAGCGACGATGAGGAGCGGCTTGCTCTGCTTGGCGACTTCCTGGAGAATCGGGAGCAGGTCCTTCATCGAAGAGATCTTCTTTTCGAAAAGGAGGATGTACGGATTGTCGAGCGTGCACTCGAGCGTTTCCGCGTTCGTGCAGAAGTACGGGGAAAGATAGCCCTTGTCGAACTGCATACCTTCGACGACGTCGAGCGTCGTTTCAATCGTCTTGGCTTCTTCGACGGTAATCGTGCCGTCTTTGCCGACCTTTTCCATGGCTTCGGCGATAATTTCACCGATGCTGGAGTCCCAGTTGGCGGAAACGGTTGCGACCTGCTTGATTTCGTCGGAATTCTTGATCTTCTTGGAGATCGTGGCGAGTTCCTTCGTGATGGTTTCGCAGGCGGCGTCGATACCGCGCTTAACGAAGATCGGGTTCGCGCCGGCGGAAACGCTCTTCAGGCCTTCCGTGTAGATGGCTTCGGCGAGAACGGTCGCGGTCGTCGTTCCGTCACCGGCCTTGTCTGCCGTACGGGAAGCGACTTCGCGCACCATCTGTGCACCCATGTTTTCGAAAGCGTCTGCCAATTCGATTTCCTTGGCGACGGAAACGCCGTCCTTGGTCACCTTCGGAGCGCCGTATTTCTTGTCGATCATCACGTTGCGGCCCTTCGGTCCGAGCGTGATCTTAACGGCCTTAGCGAGCGTCTGAACGCCGCCGAGGATTTTCCGGCGACCGGCTTCATCAAAAAGAATCTGTTTTTTTGCCATAGTGTTCTGAATTTAAATTTTGATTACAAAGAGAGATTAGGCACCGATAACGGCGAGGATTTCTTCTTCGCGCGCCAGGAGGTACATTTCGTCATTGATCTTGACTTCCGTGCCCGTGTACTTGCCGATGAGCACCTTGTCGCCGACAGCCACGTTGAACTCAACCTTCTTGCCGTCTTCGATTTTTCCCGTGCCGAGCGCAATCACCGTTGCTTCCATCGGTTTTTCCTTCGCGGAGTCGGGGATGATGATCCCGCCCTTGATTTCTTCCGCAGCTTCGCAGCGCTTCAGGAGAACGCGATCGCCGAGCGGCTTAACTTTGACGCCGCATTTGCAGCAGCACTTTTCTTTTTTATCTTTGCTCATAATGTTTAAGATGTTGGAAATAAATGGTTATCTGTGTCATGCAAATGCCGTGCCAAAGAAAATGAGACAAGGAAAACAGTGGACAGTAAGCAGTGAATGGTAAGCGGAGGCCGGTGAACAGTGAATGGTGCAGGCGCAACCAGACATAGACAACAGATTCCGATTACCGCTCACTAGTCACCACTCCCGGCGCGTCAGCGGCAATGAAGCATAATCCGGATTGCCGCTTTCCGGTTTTCGCCGGCGCGCCGAATGAAATTCCGCAGGAAGGCGCGCGCCTCAATCGGCATGCCCATCTGCTCCAGGAGGGTGACGATGTGCGTGACTTCTCCGTCGATTCTGCGGAGTGCACGCTCATCGCTACCGCGGGCCGCATCCGCGAAGAAGCGCCCCATGAAAAAATGCAGTTTCAGTTCGTGATTTTTATTGTTTCTCATGTCCCGAAAGCGAGCCCTCGGGCGCAAATTGTCTGAGAAAGCGCTGTAAGCGCGCAGCGTGTTTAACGCTTGGCACGCTCAAATGCCGCCTGCATCTCCGCGAGTTTTTTCGGATGTTTCTTGGCAAGATTTTCCGTTTGGCGCGCTTCGCCGTCGATACGGTAAAGAGCGGGAGCCGCGTCGTTGCCGAGTTCGATCCCCGTAAGCCCGGCGACTTTCGGGCCCTTGTGCGGCGGGATGTAAACCCAATCGCCCGAACGGTAAGCCAGGCGGGAAGTTGCCTCGATGACAAAATCTTTGCGCGCGGAAGTTTTGCTGCGCCCGCGGAATACCTCCAGGGTGTCCACGGAGTCCGTCACTGCGGGCACCTTGCCACCGACCAAACGCGCAAAGCTCGCGTAGCAATCGAGTTGCGCCACGGGCACATCGCTCACGCCCGGCTTAACGACGCCGGGTTGCCAGACGACAAAAGGCACGCGCGTCCCCGCCTCAAACAGGCTGTATTTGCCGCCGCGCAAGCTCCCCGACGGGCTGTGTTTTTGGGCACGCGCCTTTGCGACCGCCTCATCTGCGTAGCCGTCATCCAAAACCGGACCGTTGTCGCTCGTGAAAACGATCAGCGTGTTTTTGTCCAAATTGTTTTTCTTGAGGCAGGCAAGCAGTTCGCCGATTTGGGCGTCCGCTTCCAGAATGACGTCGCCGCGCGGGCCGAGGCCGGACTTGCCCGCGAATTTCGGATTCGCCACCCGCGGCACATGCGGCTGGTGCAAGGCATAGTAAAGGAAGAAAGGCTTGTCTTTGTTGGCGTCGATAAACGAACGGGCCTTTTCGGAAAACACGTCCGCCATACAGGAATCATCCCAGCGCGCCGCCTGACCGCCCTTCATAAAGCCGATGCGCGAGACGCCGGCGACAATCGAATCCGCGTGGCCGTGATTCGGCGAGGGGTGCATTTTCAATAACTGCGGATGCGTCTTTCCCGTAGGTTCACCCGGGAAATTTTTCCGGTAATCGACCTCAATCGGATCGTTCGGGTCTAAGCCAACGACACTTCCGTTCGAAAAATACACGCAAGGGACGCGGTCGTTCGTCGCCGCCATAATAAAGGAATAGTCGAAGCCGATTTCCCGCGGGCCGGGCGCAATCGGTTTGTTCCAATCCTTCTGCGTTTTTCCGCCCAGACCGAGATGCCACTTCCCGACTGCCGCCGTCGCATAACCGGCGTTGCGGAACATCGCCGCGAGGCTCGGGCGCTCGGTCGGAATAATCAGCGGGGAATCACCCGGCAAAATGCGAATGTTGTTACGCCACGGATACAGGCCGGTGAGCAACGCGTAGCGGCTCGGCGAGCTGGTGGCGGAAGCGGCATAGCCCCGCGTAAAGCGCAAGCCCTGCGCCGCCAGGCGATCCATATTCGGCGTACGAAGCGCCTTCGCTCCGTAGCAGGAAAGATCGCCGTAGCCGAGATCGTCGGCAATCAGCACAATGACATTGGGACGCTCCGGAGTGGCGGGAGCCGCAGAAAGCGCACCGCCCATGCAGGAAAGCGCGCCCGCAACCAAGGCAACGCAAGCAGATTTCTTCATGCCTCCATTAAAGGGAACAAGCGATACTCCCGCGAGCCCTTTCTTCCCGCTTTCGAAAGCGCGGAACAAGCGAAATCCTCCGAAAAAAGCGAAGGGGAAGGCCGTCCTGCCAATGATTGTTCGGGGGTTCGAATCCCAAACACAAAAAAGCCCGCGAACGCTTTTTCAGCACTCGCGGGCTTTTTGAAGTGGTGGTGAGAGAGGGATTCGAACCCCCGAACGGTGAAACCGAATGGATTTACAGTCCACGCCCTTTAGCCACTTGGATATCTCACCAAAAAGGAAGTGTCATCATGCACCAAGACGAAAAGCGGCGCAAGCTTTTTTTGAAAAATATTTCACGGCAGCAGAAAAACAAAACGCCCCCGCGGAAACGGAGGCGTTTGTATTTGCATACTCGCAGGCCGGATTAGGCTTTCTTCGGGGCCTTTCCGTCATCGGGACGCGGGAAAAGGATGGCCTTTTCGCCGAATGTTTTTCCGACGAGGATATCGCTCCACGCGAGGTTGCCTTCAAATTTTTCGGCGGCTTCGATACCGAAGAGCGTCTGAATTTTGGCGGCAATACCCGGCATAATCGGTGTCACGGCGACAGCGACGAGACGCAGGCCTTCGGCCATCGTGGCGAGCGAGGTTTCCATCTTGGCGCGATCGGCGGGATCTTCGGACTTTGCGAGTTTCCACGGAGCGCGTTCGTTGGCGTAGCGGTTCAGCTCGCGGACAAAATTCCAAAGCACGTCGAGCGCGGTGTGGAATTGGAAATCCGCGGCGAGCGCCTGATACTGGCGTTCGGTCTTTTCCCAGAGTTCGCGGAGATTCTGTTCGAGCGCTTCGCATACCGTCGCGGCGGGAAGGACGTGGCCGCAGTAGTTCCCCGTCATGTTCAGCACGCGGTTGACCATGTTGCCGAGGTCGTTACCGAGATCGCTCTTGTAGCGGGAAAGATAGAGAGCTTCGGAGTATTCACTGTCCTGACCGACATTCATTTCGCGCATCACGAAATAACGGAAGGCGTCGGCGCCGAGTTCCCGCATCAGTTCGATGGCGGTCTTTTCCTTCGGCGCGTCGGCATCGGCGTCGGTCTTCGTCTTGGACACCTTGCGGCCGGCGGAGAGCCACCAGCCGTGAGCGACGATTTTCTTCGGCAACTCCAAACCGAGCGCGTGAAGCATGATCGGCCAGTAAACGGCATGCGGCGGAACGAGAATGTCTTTTCCGATGACGTGAATGTCGGCGGGCCAGCACTGCTTTTCGAGCGAGGCGGAATAATAATTCGTCAGCGCGTCAAACCAGACGTACGTGACAAAATCCTTGTCGAAAGGCAGCTCAATCCCCCAGGAAAGGCGTTCTTTCGGGCGGGAAATGCAGAGATCCGAAATCGGTTCCTTGAGGAATTCGACGACGTTTTTCTGGCGGAAAGCGGGGAAAATGAAGTCCGGGTGGTCTTCGAGGTATTTGCGCAGCCAGTCCTGGTATTTGGCGAGGCGGAAGAAGTAGTTCGACTCCGTGATTTCGATGACTTCGCCGAAGAGTTCCGGCCACTTGCCGTCGGGTGTTTTGTCTTTTTCGAGGACAAACTGTTCCTGGCGGATGCTGTAAAAGCCCTTGTAGTCGGCCTTGTAGATTTCGCCGGCGTCGTAAAGTTTCTGGAGGATTTCCTGGACCACCTTGACGTGGCGCGGCTGCGTCGTGCGGATGTAGTCGTCGTTCGAAATCTGAAGTTCCTTACAAATGCCCTGAAAGAGCTCGGCTACCTGGTCGCAGCAAGCCTGCGGTTCGATTCCGAGTTTCTGCGCGTTTTGCTGAACTTTTTGCCCGTGTTCGTCGAGCCCGGTAAGAAAGTGAACCTCTTCGCCCTTCATGCGGCGGAAACGCACAATCGTGTCTGCGAGCACTTTTTCGTAAGCATGCCCGAGGTGCGGCGCGCCGTTGGCGTAGTCAATTGCTGTCGTTAGATAAAAAGGTTTCGTCATAAAACTGATTAATCGATAAAGCGGGGAAGCATAAAACGCCGCCCGATTTCCCGCGAGAAAATTTATTCGGGCGGCCGGGTAAATTTAACGTTCGCACTCGAATTCGCGGACGACGAGCCATTCGTCCTGGCGTCCCGTCACGCGCAGGCGAAGCGCCTTAAAGCGCGTCCCCTCGGGGAGCGTCGCCTCGGCAATGCCGTCTTCAAACGCCGCAAGCTCCCGCCACACGGTGCCGTCTTCGGACATCTCCAAGACGCCGTGAACGAGGCGATCGCCTCCGCCGCCGTTTTCATTTTTCCCGGTAATGCAACGCACGCGTTTGGCATGCTGCAGTTTGTCGAAAATCGCGCTTACGGTATCGCCCGGATGCGGCACGCGGTCGCCCCAATAAATCGACGTGCGCGAGCCGTCCGCCGCACGTTCCGGGAAATTCGCTTCGACGCTTCCCAAAGTGGAAATGACCTTGGCTTTGGGCAAATTCATCACGCGCTCGTTCAGGCGGCCGAGACTGCCGTCGCGCAAAACCGCACGCGCACGCACGCGCACGTTCGTCGCGCCTTCCGGAATTTTTACGATGTAATTCCCCGCCGTCGCGCGCGGCGAATCGGCAACGGGCTCGCTGCCGTCCAAGGTGTAAACAATCGGAGCGTCCTTGAGGTCCGGAGAGAACGAAACGCCGCCCGAGACGGCACGAATCAATACGCCGTCGGGTTTGCGGTAGTTGAATCCGGCGGCCTCGTAACGCGCATACTGCGCATCCATGCGATCCTGAAAATTGTCCCAGGACAGGCGTTCCTTCGGCGTCCAAAGCACTTCCGCCAGCGCGGAGATGCGCGGCGCAATCATGTATTCCGCGTGCTTTTCGTCGGGAATGTATTCCGTCCAAAGATTGGCCTGCCCGCCGAGAATCCGCCCGGCAAACTCAGTGGGAACGCCCTCGGTCGGATTGAATTTATAAACGCGGTCGAGCGGGATGAATCCGCCGATGCCGTTAGGCTCACCGGTTCGCGCCTGCGAGTAGTCGAAGTAACAGTGGGAGTTCGGCGTCATCACGACATCGTGATTGAGCTTGGCGGCGGCAATGCCTCCCGTGGCTCCGCGCCAGCTCATCACCGTCGCATTCGGAGCCAGCCCGCCTTCGAGAATTTCGTCCCAGCCGATCAGACGTTTTCCCTTCCCCGCGAGGAATTTTTCCATACGGCGAATAACATAGCTCTGGAGACCGTGCTCGTTTTTCAGATTTTCGCTACGAATCTTCGCTTGGCATTTCGGGCAATTGCGCCAACGCAGTTTCGGACATTCGTCGCCGCCGACGTGGACAAATTTACTCGGAAACAGCGCGACGACTTCTTCAAAGACGTCTTCGAGAAACGCATACACGGCTTCGTTGCCCGCACAATAAACATCGTCGAACACGCCGCCCTTCAGCCCGACTTCGTAGGGCCCGCCCGTGCAGCCGAGTTGCGGGAAAACGGCAAGCGCCGCGAGCGCATGGCCCGGCAATTCGATTTCCGGAACGATCGTAATCCCGCGCATCGCAGCATAGCGGACAATCTCGCGGATTTGTTCCTGCGTGTAAAAACCGCCGTAATTGCCGTCGGCGTCATAATAAGAAGATTGCTCCGGCTTCAGCCCGAATCCGATGTGGCTCCGCCAGGCGCCCTTGGCCGTCAGCTGCGGGTATTTCTTAATTTCGATGCGCCAGCCCTGGTCGTCCGTCAAATGCCAGTGAAGGACATTGATTTTTTGCGAAGCAAGCACGTCGATGAGCTTTTTAATCCACTCGGGTGACTGGTAGTGGCGCACGGAATCGAGCATAAACCCGCGCCATGAAAAACGCGGATAATCGCGAATTTTGCAGGGAGGGAGCACGATTTCGCCGTTCGCGTCCGGCGTTCGCGGAAGCAGCTGCAGCAGCGTCTGAATGGCATAAAACTGTCCCGAATGCGTGCGAGACGTTATCCGGATTTCCCCGTCGCCGATAGTGAGCCAGTAACCTCCCGTACGGCCGTAAACATCATCGCCGTAGAATCCTCCCTTAAAAATAATTTTGGCACCGGCTAAAGGAAGCTCGTCGCTGCCGAAATGTTTTTTCATCGCAGTGAAAAAATAAGAGGCCGTCTGAATATCCAATGACTCGTCCCACGACTCAATAACAGGCGGGCCGACTTTCAGAACAACGGGCGCAGCCGATGTTTCCTCAACGGAAACCGGAAGCGGAACCAGTACGGATTCGAGAGAAGACGCGTTTGCGCCGACGACGGGAAGCAGCAATGCCGCCAAAAACGAGAATAGCTTCATGCACGAAATCTTGACAATTATAGCCCCGTTAGAAAACAGAAATCTTTCCCGAAAAGCCGGAGATTCCGCGCCGCTTGAAGAAAAGGCTCTCACGGAGACACGGAGGCTCAAGCGACATTCAACGTTTCTGTTCCAAAGCCAATCCTCCCCCAAAATAAGTTCAAACTGAAAGCAGGATTATTAGCTCGCCGGCGACGCTCCGTGGCTCTGTGCCTCTGTGAGAGAGCCTCTCAAAAACCTTATTGCGGCGGGAGCGCGGCGGCAACGGCTTCGACGGAGAGCTTTTTCAGGTCACCGTCGGGCGCGCAAAGCACGGCGTTGCCGGGGCGCGTCAGCGGGAACGGACCGTAGAGCTTCGGCGAAGTCGGACCGAAAAGCCCAAGTACGGGAACGCTCATCGCGGCGGCGATGTGCATCGGCCCGCTGTCGTTCGTCACGCAGAAACGCGCGCGCGCAATCAGCGCCAGCACATCCGCCAAGCGCGTCTTTCCCATAAAGTTCAAAAACTGCGGATGGTTTTCCCAAGCGGAATCCGCCTTCAGCGCGCTTTGCCCGACCCATACGATGGGAGAGTCGGGGAATTTTTCGAGCAGCGCCGGCGTCAGTTCGGCAAATTTCGGCCATTCCTTTTCGGCGCGGCGGGAATCCGGGAAAAGCAAAATCGGTTTTCCCTGCGTACCGGCGAGCGCTTTTTCAAGCGGTTCCGCAAGGGCGGCTCCGGGGAATTTCACGCACCCGCGAATTTCGGCGGGCAAGCCGATTTTCGGCAAAAACTGAAGCAGGATTTCGACGGCGTGCGAATGCTTAAACCCGTCTTTGGGCGCATCCACCAGCGTGCGGAAAAAGTAGCGCGAAAACTCGCGTCCGTCGCCGCGTCCGATTTTTACCGGAGCTTGAACGCATCGCGCCCAAAACGCCGAACGCGCCAAGCCCTGCATATCGAGCACGAGATCAAACGATTCCCGTTTCAGGCGCTTCCCTAATTCCCAAATCCCGCGCAGGCCCTTGCCGCGCTCGTAAACGATCGTGCGATCGACCGTCGAACAAGCCTCCAGCAGCGGCGCAAAAATATCGCGCACCAGCCAGGTGATTTCGACGTTTTCGCGTCCGCGTACTTCCCGGATGGTTTCGACGACCTGAAGGGCATGCAAAATATCGCCGAGCGACGAGGGCTTGATGATGAGAATTTTTTCCATGGGTTATGCCATTAGTTCAACGGAAAAACGAGCGCAGAGCAAAGACGTTTTTCGGCAAAGGGGCTAAAAGCCGAAGCCGGCTTCCGGCGCAAGCATGAGCGCGGGATCGACGGGAACGGCGCGCGCGCAACGCGACTCGATGGCGGCAAGCGAAGTCTCCCGCACCAAATCCGAGTGGTTGCACTCGCGGCTGATGTGCGCGAAAAACACGTTTTGCAAGCGCGGGTTGTCGTACTCGCTCAGGAACTCCGCACATTGCGCGTTGGACAAATGCCCGTGCGTGCCGCGGATACGATTCTTTAGCTCCTCCGGACGGTCGGAGCGGTTTAGCATCACCGGATCATAATTGGATTCGATGACGAGATGGTCCGCATCGGCAAGATTGTGTTTCACAATCGTCGTGATCTTCCCGCAGTCCGTCAGCCAGACAAGCTTTTCGCCGCCGATTTCAAACGCGTAGCCGACGGCATCCTGCGAATCGTGCGGAATCGCAAAGGTCGTCACGTTCATGTCGCGAAACGCGAAGCGCTCGCCGGAATTGAAATACACCCACGGAAGCGTGCGCTTGTAGCGGTATTCGATTTCCCGCGCCGTCGCACGGTTCGCAAAGAAACGCAGGTGGATGGCCGACGACAGCCCGGTCACGCCCGCCGTGTGGTCGCGGTGTTCGTGGGTAAAAAATACGGCATCGATATCGCCGATCGTGAGTCCGAGAGTCTTGAGCGAATCCTTGATTTTCTTTCCGGTAAAGCCGGCGTCGATCAATACGTTCCCGGCGTCGCTCGACAGCAAAGCGCAGTTCCCGCCGCTGCTGGAGCCGATAATCTGAAACTTAAACTTCATTCCCGCCGTTGCTCTTATTTTCCGAACGCACGCTTGAGCGAAGACGCCTGAATCAGGCACACGCAGTCGGACTCGTCCGCCGTTGCCAGCCAGTTAAATTCGATTTGCGGGAACGCGGCTTCGAGCGCGTCCTGCAAGCCGCCGACTTCGATCAGGAGCAATCCCGAGGGCTTGAGTTTTTCCGCCGCCTGCTCGAGTAATTTGCGAATCACGTCCATGCCGTCTTCCCCGGAGAAAAGCGCATTGTCCGGCTCGTGGGTAAATTCCGCAGGAAGCGCTTCGCGCAAAGCGTCCGGCTCGTAGGGCGGATTGGAAACGATGATGTCGTAGGCATTCGCCTCCGCAGGCACATCGTCCAAGACATCCGATTGGAAAAGCGAAATCTGCTCGACCAAACCGTAGTCTTCGACGTTTTTCGTCGCCACTTCCAAGGCGGGAACGGAGATATCGCAGGCATCGACCTGGGCGTTCGGAAACGCATGCGCGAGAAGAATCGCGATCGAGCCGCCGCCCGTACACACATCCGCTACGCGCTCGACGGCATCCGCATCGGCGAGCCACGGCGTCAGCTGCTCGGGAATGATTTCCATAAAGTACGAACGCGGAACGATGACGCGCTCGTCCACGTAAAAGCGGTAGTCTCCGAGCCAAGCCTCCTTGGTGATGTAGGCGGCGGGCACGCGCTCGAGCGCGCGGCGGGAAAGCGCGTCTTTGACCGTCTCGATCTCAGCCGCCGTCAGGCGCGCATCAAGGAAGCTCTCCGGCCCCTCCAAGGGCAAATGCAAAACGCTCTGGATAATGTAAAGCGCTTCATCATACGCATTCGCGCTCCCCTGGCCGAAAAACAGGCCTTCCCGATTAAACAAAGAAACGGCAAAACGCACCCAATCGCGCAAGGTCTGCAGGACCTCGGTTCCCGCAAAAATTTCTTTTTCGCGTGCTTTAGAATTTTTCATGCCGGAGAGTTTAAGCCCTAAACCCCAAAGCTTAAAGCTTTTTGAACAATTTCCCCCGAAAGATGCGCGCCAATAGATACAATGGTGAATGGAAACCGGTAAATAGTGAATGGGTTCTTCAAAATTTTCGCTCCAGAGCAAAAATTTTCACATAGAATTATCCACTAAATACCCTCTTCGAGGTCCGCCCCATCGGCATTTCGAGGGCTTGTTACAATTCATACCGCAAAAGTATTATTTTACACTTGTGTAATTATTCTTTTCTGCTACTGTTTGCGGCCTCTCAAATTCAACACAAGGGATAACTCTTTGGGAATTTAAGAGAAAATTAACGTAAAACAATTCAAAATCAACTTACCAAAACTATGAAAAAATCATTATCAATCGTAACCCTCATCGCCGCCGGAGCTGCCTGCGCAATGGCAGATGCGACCATCGATGGAGTTGACGGCTTTAACTACAACTCCATCAGCTATAGAGACAACAGCCAACTACAGAGAAAAGGATCAAACTCAGTCTCCGGAGTTACAAATACGACTTGGAGGGACGCAGCGTCCATCAGCCTCAACGAAGACGCTCGCTACTCTTTTACATTTAACGTCGTCACCTTGGGAGGAAGCAACGACGGACAACCTATTTTCAATTTCTATTTGGCAGCAAACGGAAGCTCAATTCTCTTCGGGAACTACATTGATGTCCCCAGCATTGGCTGGGACTCGCGAGGAGCTGCAGGTATTTTTACCTACAATACTAATGTTGCTAACGGAGATAGCCGACCTGGCGAACACACATATGCCCTTAACAGAAACCTCGGAGCGGACTACACCTCCACGATTCATTGGGATGAATCCAAGATGCAAGCTTCAATTGGCCCTAAAGGAAATATTTCTGATAGCGTCCACAAATACACAATTGTAATTGAATCATTTCAGGATTCAACCATAGCAGATCGAATCAGCTTCTCCTACAATAGTACACAACGTATATATGACCTTGCTAATCTTGGCAGCATATCTCCCGACACAACTCTGAACGCCGGGTGGTTCACGTCTGCCGCTCGAGGAGGGGATGTGCAAGTCCAACTATCAAACTTCAATAAAGACGTGCGCACTCCTATTCCGGAACCCTCTGCGTTCGGTTTGCTCGCCGGTCTCGGTGCTCTCTGCCTCGTAGGAGCCCGCCGCCGTCGCCGGTAATTTTTTAGTTCCGCATAAACCAGAGCTCGCGTCCCGCAGGTAATGCCTGCGGGACGCTTTTTATGAAAGCATGCAACTCGTTCCATTGCGCCGCAGGAGCGTCAGGGAGTAAGCGTGTCCTCGATCGGCGCATGACGGCAAAGCCGCCTATCCGCGGGTTTCGGCTACTGCCTGCACCCACGGTTATCCAATGTAGTGCACCTCCGGCGCACATGTTCTGACGAGCTGGACGGAAAGAAAGCTTGAGCCCAAGCCTAAAAACGAATTCCTAAAGCTTGCTTTGAGGGTTCAATCAACATATCCGAGAGAGAGACCTCAAAGAGGCTGTTGCAAATAGCAAAGCAATGTTTCCCCGCAAGCGGGGAAGCTTGTGCTTCGCAATTGGCGAATTTTCTAAGCTGTGAGCATTCACAATTATCTCTTTGAAGCAGTGCACCTTCGGCGCACATGTTCTGACGAGCTGGACGGAAGAAAGCTTGAGCCCAGGCCTAAAAACGAATTCCTAAAGCTTGCTTTGAGGATTCAATCGACATATCCGAGAGAGAGACCTCAAAGAGGCTGTTGCAAATAGCAAAGCAATGTTTCCCGCAAGCGGGGAAGCTTGTGCTTCGCAATTGGCGAATTTTCTAAGCAGTGAGCATTCACAATTATCTCTTTGAAGCAGTGCTCCGAAGGTGCACTACACTGGATAACCGTGGGTGTAGGCAATAGCCGAAACCCGCGGATAAGCCACCGAATTTATGCGCCGCTAAGCGACAGAATGGGCTCCGCTTACGCGCCTGCGGCGCAATGGAGCGAGACGCCCGCAAAACGAACTACAAATCGATGACGCAATCCACGGGGATTTGCGTGCGAAACCACTTGCGCTGCTTGGCAGCGAGGCGGCGTGTCGAGAGGGCGATTTTTTCCGCGAGTGCGGGGATGCCGCCCGCTTCGCCGTTTGCCAGCCACTCCAGGGTTTCGCGGTAGCCGATGGCGTTGCCGGCAGGCGTGTCCGGGCGCAGGCCGCGCTCGCGCGCCAGGCCCCGCACCTCTTCGATCAAGCCCTGCTCCAGCATTTGGTCCACGCGCAAAGCGATGCGGCGGCTCAGCTCCTCTTTGTCGCGGGCCAGCAAAACCGTCCGCACTTTGTAAGCGGCAAAGGGAGAGACGCGTGCGTTCATTTCGGCAAGCAGCTCCGCGATGGTCTTTCCGCTGGCGAGGCAACGCTCGAGCGCGCGGACGACGCGGCGCGGATTTTGCCAGTCGAAGCCGGGCGCGCCGTCGGGATTGAGCTCCCGCAGGGCGTTTACGGCGCAGTCATTTCCCTGCGCAAAAAGCGCTTCCACGCGGGCGCGAACGGATTCGGGCACCTCAATTTCGTCGGTTACGGGCGCGTAAAAGGCCTTCAGGTAAAACCCGCTCCCGCCGGTAACGAGCACGCGCTTCCCGCGCGCAAGGATGTCTGCGACGCAGGGAACGGCAAAGGCCAAATAGTCGCCGACGGAGAATTTTTCACTCGGCTCGACCAGGTCGATACCGTGGTGGACAACGCGGGAGCGCTCGGCAAGCGTCGGCTTGGCCGTCCCGATGTCCATCCCGCGATAAACGTTCGTCGAATCGCAGGAAACGATTTCCGCGTTGTGCGTCTCCGCCCAGCGCAGGGCGGTCTCGGTTTTCCCGACGGCCGTCGTTCCCGTGATAACAAAAATGTCCGCTCCCTCGTCCGTCATTCCTGCGTTCCCCCGTCCAGATTAAGCTCTTTCCATTTTTTGAAAATGCGTCCGGCGACGGGGCCTGCCGTGGCACCGCCCGCCATATTGTCTTCTTTTTCCGCTTCGAACACGACGGCAACGGCAATCTTCGGCTTGTTTACGGGAGCAAATCCGGTAAACCAGGCGAGGTTTGCGCGCTTTCCGCGATTCGTCCACTGGGCGGTCCCCGTTTTTCCGGCAATGCGCAGGCCGTCCACACGCGCGCGACGGCCGGTGCCTTTTTCGACGGCCTCTTCCATGCCGCGCAGGAGTGTCGCGTAGGCGTCGTCGGAGAGCCCGATGTCCTCACCGCCGTGCTTTACGCGTTTTCCGGCGCGTTCGGGATCGTAAATAATCGTCGGCGAAGTACGCGTTTCCCGCCGCGCGATCGAGGCCGTCATGCAGGCGACGTGCATCGGCGAGGTCAGCAGATAGCCCTGCCCGATGGACATATTGAGCGTGTCGCCGGTCACCCAGCCTCCGGCGCCGATTTCTTCGCGTTTGTATTCGGGAGATGGGACGACGAGGTAGCGCCCCGTGGCTTCCGGCAATTCGAGTGCGATGCGTTTGTCGAATCCGAAGCGGCGCGCCTCCGCGGTAATCGGTTCCCAACCGATTTCGAGCGCGGTATGATAGCAAAAGACATTGGAAGAAACGCGAATCATACGCGCCACATCGCATTCGCCGAAGGAGGCGCCGTCGTGTTCGGGCCAGTTGCGACGATGCACGCGCAGATACGAGCCGCAATTAAAGGTCGTATCGGAGTGAATCTTTCCGCTGCGCAAGGCGGCAATGGCGGTAATCAGCTTGAAGGTCGAACCCGGCGGATAGCGCCCCTGGAGCGCGCGGTTGGCGAGGATATTCGCATCGCGGGCCACGAGTTCCTTCTGATACGCAGAGCGGATGATGACGGAAAATTCGTTCGGGTCGTAACAAAAGCTGCTGGCCAGCGCGAGGATTTCGCCGGATTCGACGTCCAGCACAATCGCGGCGCCGGGGCGATTGACCGTCGCCATCGCCGCTTCGACTTCCTGTTGCAAATCGAGGTCGAGCGTCGTGTAAATCAGCGCGCCCTGAATCGGTTTGACCTCTTCGAGCATGTTGTAAAGGTAGCCGTTCGGGTGCACCATCCACAGGCGATAGCCGGGCACACCGCGCAAAGCGACATCGAGCTGTTTTTCTAATCCCGTCGCGCCGGTCTTCCCGCGGTAACGGGAAATCCCGATATTCGCGTGGCGCTGCGGAACACTTTCCGTCGAAATATCCTCCGTGTTGACCAAGAATCCGAGTACGTGTGCCGCCAGCTTGCCGTAGGGATAAAACCGCACGCTGTCCACATAGAGCCGCACCGGCCCGTTGACGGGAAACTGCTCGATGAAGCGCGCCCGCTCGAGGTCCGTCAGATTCTCCGCCAGCGGAAAGTCCAAGGTCCGTTTTTGCCCGATGTGGCGCAAAATCGTCTTCGGTTCCAAAACGGCCTGCCGCCCGATAGTGCGATTGACGCGGTCCTGATATTTTTGCAAGACCTCAATACGCGCCGTATTCAGCAAAGCGTCGCGGTCGATCCGCACGGACGCGGAGCGGGAACGCTGCTTGCGCGCTTTGCGAACGGCATTGACATAGGCGGCATCGATTTCATCCCGCAACAAACTTAAGTCCGCGACGACGGAAAAGCGGGCGCGATTGGCGACGATGATGTTGCCGTTGCGGTCCCGGATCTCTCCGCGCGGCGCCGGCGTCATGACGATACGGCGGCTCTGCTGACGGTGCTCCGAGCTGTATTCGTCGCTTTCAAAAATCTGTAGGCGCGCCAATCCCGCCAGCAGGAAAAGGAAGGTGAACACGAAAAACACGCCGACGACCGCAATGCGTATCGGCGCCACTCCGGGAGCGCGGGTCTGTTGGATCATTCGCCCTCTCCTTCCCGTTCGCGGATGATGTCAATCCCGCAGAGGCGATAGGCCGCCAGCTGCAAATCGAAAAACCACCACCCGAAAATAAAAATCACCAGCGCGGAGAAAAACAGATTGAGCAACAGCCCGCCCCAATACGCCGGCTCGTCAAAGCGCGTCCAGCCCATCGCCGTCGCCCAGAAGACAAAGATAATCGCGTTGACGATTTCCGCGCTGACGATCCATTGAAGCGGGTGAACGGCGGAAATGCGGGAACGCAAAAGCCGCAGGACGAGGTAGGCGAAAATCATCCAGCCGGCGACAAAACCGAAAAACGCGGGAACATCCGCCGGGATATCGCCGAAAAGCGAAACGTGCCGCTCCGCCGCCCAAAAGCTCAGCGAATGCGTCAGCTCAAAAGGAATCGGCAAGGAGGCATCGACGATGCAACCGCTCAAAAACACGCAGAGCAAGCCGCGGGAAAAAGGCATCAGCAGCGCGGGAATGACGACAAGCAAACCCGCTGTAAAAAACGTAATGCCGAAAGGCGCGAGCAAATCCGTAAAAACGGCCAGCGCAAAGCACCAAAAGCAGGCACAAACGAGAGAAGGAGCCCAGTAAAAAAGCCCTTTGCTGAAGTTCATCGCCGCCATCCAACGCCCGCCCCTAAGGGACCGCCTCCCACTCGTTGTATTCCGTAACGTCCGCTTTCACGGGCACCAACACGGCCACTTCCTCGACCGAAGCCAGACCGGGACGCAGCTCCACGCGCGCCTCGAAAAACAGGCCGTCATCCGTCAGACGCATCCCTTCCGCCATGCGGCCGAGAAAAAGCCCGCCCGGGAAAACGCCGCCGACGCCCGTCGTCAGAATCGACGGATTCTCCTCAAAGCGCTCGGGGAAATCGGAGGGAATGTCCCGAATCACGCCGCGCGGGCGCTGAAAAGGCCCGGCACCCGAGCCGAAAAAGGTCACCGGATAATCGCTGCCTTCCACATAGGCGGAAATGCGGAACGAGGGGCTCGAAATCAGTTCGACGACGCTCGTATAAGCGAAGACCTCCCGCACGCGCCCGACCACGCCCTCGGCGTCGATCACCGGAGCGCCGACGCGCACACCGTCCACCCGCCCGCGGCGAATGACGATTTGCTGCCACCAAAGCCCGATATTACGCTGAGCCACGCGGGCGACAAGCGTGCGCATTTCCGGTCGGGACGGCAGCCCGCAAAGCTTTTCCAATCGGCGGTTTTCCTCGCGCAAAAGCGTGCGCTGCTGCGCTTCGATCTCAAGCGTTCCCGCCTGACGGGCCGCATCGCGCCCCGCTTCGATCAGCTCGTGCTTCGAACGCGAACGCAATTCCCAATAGCGCGACAAATCCTTCGCATGCGACGCCATCAGAAACGCCGGCGCCGAAAACTCCTGAAACGATTCGTAGCAGAAGCGCTTGAAAAACGCCGGGGCAAACCAGCACGCGACAATCGCAAAAATGCCGAAAAGAAAGGGTCGGAAATCTCGATAATGCGAAGACACTTCCGAATCGGGAAACAGGCGTTAGCGCATCCGCGGGCGATTCCAGTCGGAGTTTTCAATCGAAATTCCGGTTCCCTGCACCACCGCAAAGAGCGGGTCTTCCGCCGGGAAGAAGGGCAAACCGAGGAAATCGCTGAAGTAACGGTCCAGGCCGCGAATCAACGCGCCCCCGCCGGCGATGGCAGCACCGCGGTCGATGAGGTTCCCCGAGATTTCCGGCGGGCAGTGTTCCAGCGTCTGGTGGATCGCCTGCGCCATCGTCTTGAAGCTCGGGAGCATGGCTTCGCGGACTTCCTCCGAACGGACGATCATCGCGCGCGGCAAGCCGGACATCGCGTCGCGGCCCTTGATTTCCATCGTCATTTCCTGTTCGAGCGGATAAGCGGAACCGATGTTCTTCTTCAAATCTTCCGCCATACGCTCCGAAATCACCAAATTGTAATTCGCGCGGACACTTTCGATAATCGCGCGTTCCAAGGCATCACCGCCGACGCTCAAGCTGCGCGCCGAGACAATCCCGCCGAGCGAAAGCACCGCGACTTCCGTCGTCCCGCCCCCGATATCGACAATCATGCTGGCTTCCGGTTCGCCGACCGGCAAACCGACGCCGAGCGCCGAAGCAACCGGCTCGAAAATAATACGCACGTTCTGCGCGCCCGCACGGTAGGCGGACTCCTCAACGGCGCGACGCTGCACCGGATTGATGCCGTAGGGCACCGCAATCACAACCGTCAGGTGCGTCAAAATCGAATGGCGGGCAGCCTTGCCGATAAAGTAGCGCAGCATCTGCTCGCTGACGTCAAAGTCCGCAATTACGCCGTCCTTCATCGGACGAATCACCGAAATGTTTTCCGGAGCAACCGCCGCCATACGTTTGGCCTCATTC
Organism: Opitutales bacterium; assembly: GCA_017546455.1. Lineage (GTDB taxonomy): Bacteria > Verrucomicrobiota > Verrucomicrobiia > Opitutales > UBA953 > Spyradosoma. The sequence continues at coordinate 19,030 of JAFYWY010000076.1, read as the reverse complement.
CCGACCGCCAATACCTTGCGGGTTTCCTTGTCGAGAGCGACGTAGCTCGGCTCGTTCATGATAATCCCGCGGCCCTTCAGATAAACGAGGACGTTCGCGGTTCCGAGGTCAATGCCGATAGAGGTGGAAAAAATTCCGGGAAATTTGCTGAAAATGGACATGTCTGATTGCGCTAATTGTGTTTCGGGATAGTAAAAAACAGCCGCCCGCCTTTGTCAAAAGTAGAAATCGGAGGAAATCGGAGGACAGCGACTAGTAAGCGGGGAATAGTGAAGTGAATAATGAATAGGCGCAACCAGACATAGGTAACATAACGATTTCAAAATTTTTGCTCTCAAGCAAAAATCTCCGCATAGAGCTGTCCAGCGTCTGCCGTGCCTTTTCCGACGTCCGTATTCGATAGCTAACCGGAATGAATTATTCGTTATTCACTATTCATTATTCACCAAAGCTGTAGCTCGCCTGCAGCTTGGCGCTAACGCTCCAACCACATCGCGAAACGGGCGTCGCTGGGCATAACCCAGTCGCCGCGCGGGGACAGCCCGACTTCGAGGACTTTCGGGCCGTCCGGACAGGCCGAGCGCTTGAACTGCTGCGAAAAGAAGCGGCGCAGGAAAACATTGAGCCACTTTTCGATCGTGGCCTCGTCGTAAGCTCCCGCAAAAGCATTTTCGGCCAGCAGGCGGATTTTTTCCGGAGCGAATCCGTTGCCGCAAAAATGATGGATAAAGAAGTCGTGTAGCTCGTAGGGGCCGACCAGGTCTTCGGTTTTCTGGGCAATTTCTCCGCTTTCGCTCGGCGGTTTGAGTTCCGGCGAAATCGGCGTATCGATGATATCCTGCAGGGTCTGCGCAATGGCGGCATCGCCCTTTTCTTCCGCGACCCAGGCGATGATGTGGCGGATAAGCGTCTTCGGCACCCCGATATTGACGTGATACATCGACATTTGGTCACCATTGAAAGTACACCAGCCGAGCGCGGCTTCGGAGAGGTCTCCCGTTCCGACGACAAAGCCGCCGAAGCGGTTTGCCAGATCCATCAGAATCTGCGTGCGTTCACGCGCCTGCGCATTTTCGTACGCGGCATCAAAACAGTTTTCCGCCTGCCCGATATCGCGCAGGTGCTGCTCGACGGCGGGGACAATGGAAATTTCCCCGGCTTCGATGCCGAGGCGCGTCATCAGATCCAAGGCATTTTTACGCGTGCGTACCGAGGTTCCCGGTCCGGGGAGCGAGTAGCCGCGAATTCCCGCCGGATCCAAACCGAGGCGGGCAAAGGCTTCCTTCACGACCAGAATCGCAAGCGTGGAATCCAAGCCGCCCGAAATGCCGAGCACCACGGTCTTGGCCTGCGTGTGGCTCAGGCGGCGGACCAAGCCGGCGACCTGAATCTCAAAGGCTTCACGGCAGGTCTCCGCACGGCGTTCCTTTTCGGCAGGAACGAAGGGCGAAGCGTCGGCCTTGCCGAAAACGGCCGCCGGCAAATCCGTGTGCGTCGAAGCGAGAGCAAAATGGATGCGGCGGAAAGGCTTTTGCGCGGCGCGGCAGACCGAGGCCGAAAATTCGGTGTTCATGCGACGGCGCGAAGCGATGTAATCGACATCCGGCTGCGCCCAAAGCAATTCCGTTTCGGTGGAAAAAGGCTTGGACTCGGCAAGCAAGACGCCGTTTTGCGCGACGAAACATTCGCCGCCGAAAACCAAATCCGTCGTCGATTCGCCCGTGCCCGCGCCCGCGTAAACGTAGGCGGCACAGCAACGCGCCGACTGCATTTTTACGGCGTCACGGCGGAATGCCCGTTTGCCGACCACGGAAGGCGCCGCCGAAAGATTGAAAATAAGCGGCACGCCCGCCGCCGCAAGTCTGCCGCTCGGGGCTTCCGTCGCGTACAAATCCGCGCCGATTTCGACGCCGAAAGCACACTTCCCGAAAAAGCGGTTTTCAAAAATCAGATCCGTTCCGACAGGCACCGCCATCCCGCAGGCAAGCGTGAACTCGGTAGCGTCCAACGCCGAGGCAGGCGTAAACCAACGCTGTTCCGAACATGTCAGATACGTTTTCGGAACCGCCCCGCAAATCGTCCCGCCGCTGAGTACCACGGCGCAATTATAAACGCGCCCGCGGATGCCGATCGGAGCACCGACGATAGCCGTAATATCAAGGCTCGACGTAAGCTTCGCGAGTGCCTTCAACCCCTTTTCAACTTCACTCGCAAGCAGCGACTGATAAAAGAGGTCGCCGCAGGAAGCCCCCGTCAGCGACAACTCCGGAAAGGCGACGACGGCCGCATTCTGCGCTGCCGCGCGATTCATGGCCTCGCCGATCTCGCGCACATTTGCGGGGACATCCGCCAAGTACACCTTGGGCGACACCGCCGCGATCTTAACCCAACCGAAATCAATGGAAGACTTCATCATTGGCGCACATTCTTACAAACTACGCGCCAAAACGCAAGCCGCCCATCCTGCCGTCTCAGAGAGAAATCTAATGTCATCTCTCACAGAGACACGGAGCATCAAACGACGCTCACCGCCTTTATTCCAAAACACAATCCCCGAAATAAATTGGAAGCGGGAGGATTAGCTCGCCGGCGACGCTCCGTGGCTCTGTGCCTCCGTGAGAACTTCTAACAGCCTTGTCACGGCAACACAAAATATCAAGTGACACTTGCTTTGTTTTTCGCCAAAGCATAATCCGCCAAGTGCACGCTTGCGCATCGGGCAAAACTGTCGTGTAATCTTCCGCATGAAAAAAGCAATTCTCCTTGGCGTCAACATCGACCACGCCGCCACCCTGCGTCAGGCGCGCTATCGCGGCTACGACATGAGCTGCGGCAAGATGGTTGAGCCCGACCCCGTAGCCGTCGCCCTTGCGGCGGAACAGGCCGGAGCCGACGGCATCACCGTACACCTGCGGGAAGACCGCCGCCACATTCAAGAGCGCGACGTGCTCCGCCTGCGCGAAACGATCCAGACGCGGATGAATCTCGAAATGGCTCCGACGCCGGCGATGGTGGAATTTGCCCTCAAGACGAAGCCGGACTCCGTCTGCCTCGTCCCCGAGCGCCGCGAAGAAGTCTCGACGGAAGGCGGTTTGGATGTCGCCGCCCGCATCGAAGAACTGCGGGAAACCACGGCGCGCTTCACGGAAGCGGGCATCGTCACCAGCCTCTTTATTGACCCGGACTCCAAGCAGATTGACGCCGCGGCAGCCATCGGCGCTCCCTGTATCGAATTGCACACCGGGGCTTACGCGAATGCCTATTACGACACGGCAGCCCGCTCGCGGGAATTCCGCCGCCTGTGCAAGGCCGCCGAAAACGCCGCGAACGTCGCCATCACGACTAACGCCGGCCACGGCATCAACTACGTCAACATCACGGAAGTCGTCGAAATTCCGCACCTGCACGAACTCAATATCGGGCACTCGATTTTGTGCCGCTCCGTGCTTTTCGGCATCGGCGAAGCGGTGCGCGAAATGAAAGCGCGTATGCGCGACGGGATTACGATTCTGCCGCGTCCCTAAACGCCCATGGGAAACGCCTCGGAGAAAATCGGAGTCCGTACGCCGGAAATCCCGTCGGGAGCCCACGTCGCCGGCGTCGGCATTGACTTGGAATCCGTCTCCCGCATCCGCGATGCTGCCGCGCGCCACGGCGACGCGTTTCTGGGCAAGGTCTTTTTCCCCGAGGAAATCGAGCTCTGCCGTTCACGGGGTGCCCATGTCTGGGAAAGCCTCGCCGCGCGCTGGGCCGCCAAGGAAGCCTTTTCCAAAGCCCTCGGAACGGGCATCGGCGAAACGGTCGGGTTTACGGACTTTGCCGTGCTCTCCGATGCCAACGGTGCGCCCCGCCCCGTTTTTTCTCCTCACGGGCTCGCCGCCCTCCAAAATGCCGGAGCGAACCGCGCGCTGGTTTCGCTGACACACACCGCGGACTTCGCGGAAGCCATCGTCATTCTTCTTTCCTAATCCGATGAAAAAAATCTTTATCATTCTTTTGGGTGCCTTCATCTGCGCCGTCGCGGGAACGGTCATTTACGCCAAATGGTTCGTCGAATCCGCGCCGCGCTTCCACGGCGAACTGGCGAAGATTGCGCCCGCGGAACTGCCCGGCTGGACAGTCGAAGAAGTCCCCATCGGGCACACCCAAGGCATGATCGACTACGTCATCAAGCTGCTGAAATTTGACCAGTGCGTTTCCCGCCGCTACGTGAAAGGCAATTTGGCCATCACGTTTTACGCCGCCTACTGGTCGCCCGGAAAACGCTCGCCGATTGACGCCGGCGGGCACAATCCGGATGCCTGCTGGGTCGACAACGGCTGGACGCGCATCGGCCGCGAATTCGCCGTCTCCGGCGTCAAACTCGGTGACCGCGAACTGCGCCCCTACGAAATGGGACTCTACGAGCGCGAAGACGTACAGCTCCCGGTCATGTTCTGGCATCTCGTCAACGGCGACGTCCATGCCTACAAGGACCACCGCCAGGGTTGGGAAAACGGCGTTGCCGGCGTTTTCTTTCGCCTGCCGAAGCGCCTCGAAGACCTGAAGCGCCTCGGTCTGAATCAGCGAGCCGAACAGATTTTCATGCGCGTTTCCTTCGACGGACAAAACCTGAACGACGTGCTCGCGAATCCGGACTTTCACAGCTTCATGAATCTGCTCGCGCCCCTGGGCATCTTCACCGACCAAACCTGGGACGGCTATTCCGGACTCAGCCGATAAAGCACTATGCGCATTCTCTGTCTCGACATCGGAAACACCCACACGCATTACGCCGTGTTGGAAAACCGCCGTTCGCTGCTCTGCGGCGAACTGGACACGCCGCACATTGCCAGCGCCGCCGACGGCGTCCCCGCCCTACTCGCCTCGCAGGCCATGCGTGAGCTCGCGCCGGACGGCATTTCATTCTGCAGCGTCGTTCCCGCCGCCACCGAACGCCTTGAAGCGGCACTGAAAAACTGCTCGACGCTTCCGGTCTGCCGCGTTTACCACGGCAATTGCCCGGGATTAGGCATCCATTATCCGACGCCGCATGAAGTCGGCCCCGATCGCCTTGCTAACTGCATCGGCGCGCAGGTTCGCTTCGGTGCCCCCGCCGTCATCATCGACATGGGCACGGCCGTGACTTTCGACATCCTCACCGAAAACGGCTACGAAGGCGGCATTATCGCGCCGGGAATCGGCGTCATGACGCGCTACCTGCACGAGCAAACGGCCCTGCTTCCGGCGCTGAAGCCGCAGGATCTGCTTTTGGCGGAAGATGACAAAGCCATCGGTAAATCCACGCTCTCCGCCATGCGCTTCGGTTGCGCCGTCGGCTTTGCGGGGATGATCGACGCCCTCCTCGAAACCGTTCTCGAGCAACTGAAAAAAGACGGCGTTCCCGCGCCGAAGATCCTCGCGACGGGCGGCTGCGCCGGCTTCCTCCCGCGCACTTGGAAAGACCGCATCCACTGGGCGCCGTTCATCACGGTCCAAGGCCTCGAGGAAGCGTTTTTACGGACGTTCACGGGGCCTTCGGCGGCGACCGGTGACTAGTAACCGGAGACCAGATTTTAGAGAATAAAACTATTCACTGCTCACCGGTTTCCATTCACCGCTCTTTAAGCCCTAATCTTTAAGCTTCCCATCAGTCGTTGCGCAGGATGTCGCGCGTCTTTGAACCGCTCTGCGGCGGGCCGATATAGCCGCGTTCTTCGAGCATATCCATGATGCGCGTCGCACGCCCGTAGCCGATACGCAGCTTGATCTGCAGGCTGGACGTCGAAGCGCGCTGCGTCGTGCGAATCACTTCCCAGGCCTTCATCATGAGTGCCTCGTCGTCGTTCAAATCCAATTCGTCCGCGACGGCATTCTTTCCGCCGTTCTTTTCCAGCTCGGCTTCCTCGGCAGCGCGGTCGATTTCGTCCTGAACTTCCTGCGCGTACTGCGGTTCGCCGTTGTTTTCATGGAGAAAATCGACGATGGATTCGATTTCCTCTTCGGAGATAAACGAACCTTGGGCGCGACACAGCGAGGAGGTGCCCGGCGGAATGAACAGCATGTCGCCCTTGCCGATGAGCGTTTCCGCGCCCGTTTCGTCCATGATGATCTTACTGTTCACGGCGGAAGTCACCTTGAAAGCGATGCGGGTCGGCAAGTTCGCTTTGATGAGTCCGGTGACGGTCTTGGCGTCCGGGCGTTGCGTCGCGAGAATCAGGTGGATTCCCGCAGCACGTGCCTTCGCGGCAAGGCGGGCGATACCGGATTCGATTTCGGCGGCAGCCACCTGCATGAGGTCTGCAAATTCGTCGACGATGCAGACGATGTACGGCATTTTCTTCTTCGCCGCGATTTCGTCCAAGACACCGTCGTCTCGCGGCACGAAAATTTCCCGCGAGCCTTCGTTTTCGGTGATGGCGGCGCGTTCTTCGGCGGAGAGTTCCTTTTCGAGAGCGGCGGCACGTTCCCGTGCGGCGGCGGCTTCCGCACGATCCTTAATGAGCTTGGCGTTGAAACCGACGATATTTCGGACGCCTGCACGGCGCAGCAGATCGTAGCGGCGTTCCATTTCGTTAATCAGCCACTTAATCGCACCCGGTACCTTCTTCGCATCGGAAATCACGGGAATCAGCATGTGCGGAACGCGGTTGTAAACCTGCAGTTCGACGACCTTCGGGTCCACCATGACAAGCCGCACGTCTTCCGGCGACGCGGAATACAAAATCGACGTAACGATGCCGTTGATACAAACGGACTTCCCGGAACCCGTCGACCCCGCAATAAGGCCGTGCGGCATCTTTGCCAAGTCCATGAGCACGGGTTTTCCCGTAACGTCTTTCCCGAGCACGATCGGAATTTCCATGCGGTTGTCGTGCCAGGCTTTCGATTCGAGAATTTCGCGGATGAAAACGCTTTTCGGCTTCTGATTCGGCACTTCGATACCGACGGTTCCGTTTTCGGGAACCAGGGCGAGACGCGCGCTCTGCACCTTCAGCTTCATCGCGATATTGTTTTGAAGACTGAGGATTTTTTCGACGCGGACATCGTCCTGCGGCGTGATTTCGTAACGCGTGATCGTCGGCCCGATTTGAACCGTCGTCAGCTCCGAAGAAATCTTGAATTTGGACAGAGCGGAAATAATCTGCTCGCCGCGATTTTTGAATTCTTCGTAGTTGGATTCGGAAGTTTTTTCTTCGACCGGGGCTTTGAGCAGATTCAGCGGCGGGAACGTGTATTCGCCGCGGGAATCAAAGAAATCCAAATCGTCGGCGCGTTCGACGGCTTCCTGTTCGATGATGCGGAGCTTCGACACGACGGGAGCAGCCTCGGCAGGCGTTGCGGGGGCGACCGGAGTTTCTCCCAAAATCGTTTCGACGCTTGCCGGCGGAATCGGCGCCGGTGCTTTCGGCTCGGATTCCGGAGCCTGCGGCTCACGGGTAAAAGGTGTCAGCGTGCCCGCAACAATCGTCGGTTCTTTCCGCTCCGGCGTGTCCGGCACGGGTTCCTCCGCAACTTCCTCGAGAGTTTCTTCGGCGGGGGCTTCAACGGCTTCGGGTTCTTCGACCGGGCGTTCGAGCGTCGGCAAGGGATCCGCCTCCATGTATTCGGGAACGGCCTGCGAGTGGACGGGGATGGAATCAAAGCCCGGCACGTCGTCTTCCCTTTCGGCAAGTCGGGCCGTACGCGCGCCCGTGTTCAGCGGCATCGCGCCGCCGGCTTCCTGCATCTGGCGCGCGATTTCACGCGCATTGGCAATACGCGCTTCTCTCAGGCGGCGCAGTTGCTCCAAGCGGGCGCGGCGCTGTTGTTTCCACTCCTCGTTGGCATCGCGGAGCTTTTCCCAACACCAAATGAAAACGCGGTGCGGCGGCGCCACCAAAAGCGCCAAAAGGCAAAACAGATAAACCAAAATGCCGAGAATCGCGGAACCGACGACGCCCAAGACAGGCTCGCAAATATCTTCGCTCAGCAGCTTGCCAAGCCCGCCGCCCGCACCGGCAACCATGGAATCAAATTCGGTCGTTCCGCCGAAAAACAGCGAGAGCAGTAATGTCCCCGAAGCGAGCAGAAAAAACATCTGCGTGCATTTCCAATAGAGCGAAAGGCCCATACGGGAACGCAGCATGTAAACGGACAACAGCACCAGAAACAGCGGAATCAGGTAAGCCGCACCGCCGAAAAAGTAAAACGCGATAACGGCGAAAGTTGCGCCCGATTTCCCGCAACAGGCGGGCTGCCGGATATCGGAATCGCGAAACGTTCCCTCAAGCAAATCCGGAAAACAGACTTCCTGCCCGGGCACGTAGGTAATCAGCGCGGTAAAGGAGAAAAATGCCAAAACCAGGAAGAGCCCGAAAAGCAAAATCCGACCGATCCCGACTCCGCCGGAAAGGGGAGCCGGAGCGGCGACCTGTACTTTGTTCTTCGGGCGGGAATTACGGTTCGGGCGAGCGGCGCGTGAACGTTTTTTGGAGGCTGCCATTTATCTCAAAATCAAAATACGTTTTAAAGCAAAGAAGGTTGTTGGAGTTGCGGCGGTTCCGGATCGGTCTGCGGGCGTTTCTCGATGCCCGAAAGCAACGCTCCCGCATGCAGGTGGCGCGGCGGCTGGGCCACTTGCGACTGCAACGCGTACGCACGCTCTTTTTGGATGCGGTTGACCATGTCTTCGAGGCGCATGCAGAGCCAGTCGAAAGTAAATTCGGTGTCGCGGTAATCGTTCGGGCCGTAGCCGTTGACGCGCTTCGTTTCCTGCAGCGTATCATTCTGACGGCGCTCGGCGCGGGATTGCTGCGAGTAAACGGCGTAGGCAAATCCGCCGCCCTTGCGCACGACGGAGAACACGGGAACATCGCTCGGTCCGTCGGCAATGTAAACCATATTTTCGAACGGAACGCGACGATCGTTCGGGCGCACGACGGCATTGACGTCGATTTCCGGATTTTTGTTTGAGCCCTTGTTAATTTCGAAAATAAAGCGCGTTTTAATCGTATTATCGACCATGACACCGATTTGCGAAATTTCCGTCGATTCGTTTTCGAGCTCCAAAATCTGCTGCTCGGAATAATGCGGCGGGAACGGCTGCTCGATAAATTCACATCCGTAAATACCGTCCACATGCGCCGCGACCGCGCTCCCGCGGATCATCTCCGCCAAGCCGGTGCTGACGATGTAGTGCTCCAAATCGATGTCGAGATTGCGTTCGTTGCCGAGTTGCTTCGCATAATCGCGCAGCTTGTCGAAAATTTCGGGGACGCCGGGACACAGCGGTACCTTTGCACCGAGTTCCCGCAGCTTCTGATTCGTCAGCCCCCGCAGAGGACCGTTTTTGACATAGCTGAGCAGGTGATTCAGGTAAACGGTGTCCTTGGAAACATGGAGCCCGCGCTTGGCGTACAACTCGGGCAGGCGGTTGACCTCGATCCAGAATTTCGTTTCGTCGATACCATACGCCTCGAAGAGCGGCGTCTGCATGTAGCCGGGCGTCAGCGTCTTGTCGAAGTCCCAGATGCAGGCGAGCGTGTGGTGCGTGCGTAAGTTCCCGTCGAAATTATCCATGGTGTTTATGCGATTTCGTTTTGGAGCATCTGCTCAAGCGTCTGGCGGCGGCGGATGAGGCGGGCATTACCGTCGGCTTGCAACAGTACTTCCGCCGCTTCCGGGAAGCTGTTGTAGTTCTTCGCGGACATCGATGAACAATACGCGCCCGTGCCGCCGATGAGGCAGAGATCGCCGATTTCAACTTCGTGGAAAAAGCGTCCCGCGAGCTGTTCCGGTTCACCCGGCGCGCAGGAGACCAAGTCACCGGATTCGCAGCAGTGCCCGACAATGACGTAGGCGACTTCCCCGCGCGGCGGCGTGTTGGCGCGTTGCAGGCTCGGCACGATCGCCGTCGGGTGCTGGGCGCCGTAGAGCGACGGACGCAACAGCTCCGTCATGCCCATATCGAGTTTGATAAAGTGGCGTCCGAATTTTCCGGTATCGGTCACGTCCTGAACGCGCGCGAGAATGCTTCCGGCATTGGCGACGAGGTAGGTGCCCGGTTCGATTTCAAAATGGAGCTTGCGGCCGGTTTCTTCCGCCAACTGCGCAATAGCATCGCGTACGGGTGCGCCGCAGGTCCGGAGATCCGTCGTCTTTTCGCCGTGTACGCGAGCCACCTTGTAGCCGCCGCCGAAGTCGAGCGTATCGACGCTCGGAAATTTCTTCACCATCTCGAGCGACGCCAGCGCCGCGCGCTGCCAAATGACGGGGTCGCTACCGGAACCGATATGCGTATGGATGCGCTCCAGCGTCAGCCCGTGTTTCTTCAGAATGAAGCGGACGGCATCCGCGTATTCGAACCAGATTCCGAAGGAGGAGTCCGGGCCGCCGACATTGGTTTTGCCCGTGCCTCCGGAGCCGATTCCGGGATTGAAGCGCACGCCGACGCGCGTTCCCGGAAAGGCGCTTCCGTAGCGTTCAAGCTGATCGAGCGAACAAGCGTTGAAGCGAATGCCCGCCTTGATTTCATCCGAAAATTCGAGCGGCAGTTCCTGCGTCGAAAGCGAGATTTTTTCCGGGGCGATTCCCGCGTGCATCGCACGGCGCACTTCGTAAATCGACGAAGCGTCAAAATGCAGTCCCATCGAATCAAAAAGCTTCAGCACGGCGGCAGTCGGACACGCCTTAATCGCGAATCGAACGGTCAGCCCGAACGCATTCGGGAACGCAAGACAGGCTTCGGCGGCGCGGCGCAAAGCGTTCTCGTCGTAAACATAAAGCGGCGTACCGAATCGCTTGGCGAGTTCGCGCGCTTTTTCCGGAGAAATAAAGGGTGTATCGGTCATGGTGAAATTGAAATAAGTCGGCTGAAACGCGAAGCTGCGCAAAGCTTCGGAACGAAGGACGAGAAAGACGCCTCCGCCGAAAAATCCCTGCCTTATTCGCGTTAATGCACGGTTTCGGTTTTGCCTTTAATCATGGAGCAAAGCTCGGAAAGATTAAAGCTTTCATTTATGGCGTTGCACGGAAGCGCGAGAAGGCTTTTGCTTGGCGACATGAGCGAAAATGCACGCGAATTTTTGGCCGAAAAATTACCGCCGGCGGTTCTCACCGAAATCGTCCTGCCCGATGCGGACGCCGAAATCAAAAAGGGCGGCGGCACCCGGCGCTTCTTCCGCGTCCGCTTCTCCGGAACACCCGCAATCGCCTGCATTTACGACGATTCCAAAGCCGAAAACGCCCTCTATGCCGGATTGGCGGAATTCTTCGCCCGCATCGGTGTCCCCGCGCCCAAGGTCTTTTTTCACGACGTTGAAGCGCGCCTGCTCATCATGGAAGACCTCGGCGGAACTGACCTGTGGACCCTGCAAACGCAGAATGCTCCCGCGTGGAAAAACGCCTACCGATCAGCCCTGAAAAGCCTTGCGACGCTTCACCGAAAAGCCCTGCCCGTTCTCGGCGAGCTTCCGATTATGCGCGACGGCTTCAATGCCGATTACTACAAGTGGGAACGCGATTACTTTCTGACCAACGCCGCGAAAAAAGCCCACAAGCTCTGCATCGGCGGTATGGCGGGCGCCGAACTCGAACACGAACTCGCCGGACTCGCCGCTCACCTGCTCGCCCAAACGCCGCAGCTGATTCACCGCGACTTTCAATCCCAAAACATTCTCTACCGCGAAGGAACAGGGTATTTCATCGATTTCCAGGGCGCGCGCATCGGCACCGGATGGTACGACCTCGCCTCGCTGCTTTTCGACCCCTACGTTTCACTTTCCGACGAAGACCGGGAGGCCTTTTTCGCGTTCTACTGCGAACAAATCGGCCTACCTGAATCCGAACGCGCCTCAGCGAAGAAAACCTTTTTCTGCGCCGCCGCCCAACGCCTCATGCAGGCCATCGGCGCCTACTTTTTCCTCTCAGCGGAAATGGGCAAAACCCGCTACCGCGTGTTCGCCCTGCCCGCGCTCGCCTCGCTCAAGCAAGTCGCCGCCCGCAGCGGCACCCTTCCGAATCTGACCATGCTCGCCACCGAGCTTCACGCGCGGGAAAACCGGCGGATACTGAGAGAGATTAAAGATTAGGGCTTAAAGCTTAAAGAGCGGCTTAGGGAAAGGTATAGCGGATAACTGATAACGGATAGGTTCTTAAAAAAAGATTAAAGAAGCCGCAGGCGCCGGCTTGATGCTTGGCATCTACTCAGCAAGAGCAGAAACAAAAGCGCTCCCGCAGAACCCCGCGAGAGCGCTCTCTCTAAGCTTTAAGCCCTAAAACTTTAAGCCCTCAATTACTTGCGGCGGCGACGCGTACCGACGAGCGCCAAAGCGCCGAGACCTGCGAGCAAGCCGAATGCGGAAGGCTCAGGGATGGGAGCCGTCGTTCCCATGATCGCCGTCACATCATTAACCCCGCCAATAACGGAATCCGAAGTGAAAACCGTCAATCCGGCAATCGAGCCATTGAATGTTTCACGGTCATTTCCTGAATTCCCGGAGCCGATTGCAAAGGTTTGGTCTGCTTCTGCCGGGGTGGCAAATCCGCCAAGGTTGCGCGTATAGAAGTTGCTGTTCCCAGTTCCAGCAAAGTATTTCGCTCCATCTGCAGCACTGGTCCCTCCTTTGAATGAAATCCCGACCAATGTCCAAGTACCTGCAACGAGACCAGCACTTACAGTTTCTTTGTCTGCGACTCCCTTGGCTGTGTACTGCAAGCCGGCGCCATTCGTGCACAATTTAAACCCGTTAGATTGTGCGCCATAGCCAAAAATTGATTCAACGCCGTTGGTGTCATCCATCTTAATCCAAGCAGCAATCGTGATATACTTGCTCGAATCAGCGAGTGCCGTGTTTAGTGCATCACAAGTGATTCCGCCGATGTATGTGCCATTTTCAAAGTCATAAGTCGTGACCGACATATTCTCGACTTTAGTTGCGGTATTTGTTTCCGCAGCACTAATCAGCTCGTCCATCGTGACGAGAGTCGTAAGTTCTACAGCGTTCGCCAATGCGCTTCCGGCGGCAAGGAACGCGGCAATCGTGATATATTTTTTCATAACGTTCTAAGTTTGGATTTTAAAATGAAAGATCCATTTTACCCCCCCTAAAAGTTGTCAACGCTTATTTCGGACGGATTTAGACGCTGTTTTGGCGGCAGGAAGCGCCTCTCAGGAGCGGGCAAGGAAAATGTTCCATTGCGCCGCAGGAACTTCGGAGACAAATCCACGTCGCTTAGCGGCGCATGGGATCGGAGGCCCGTCCGCGGGTTTCGGCTATTGCCTGCACCCGCGGTTATCCTATGTCGTGCACCTCCGGCGCACAGCCTCGAAGAGGCGGAGTTCCTGCGAAACAAGCGCCAAGCATCAAACATCGAGCATCACGCGAACGCGCCGCTAAACGGCTTTGATACGTCCCCGACCTACCTGCGGCGCAGTGGAACAAGATACAAAGCCTTTCTTTAATCTCTCTATCCGTGCCGCAGGCTTCTCTTTAATCTCTCTTATCGGACGAATCAAGCAACACACTCCTCCACCGCACGCAGTCCCCCTCCCCTAGCTTAGGGGAGGAGCTTTTTTACTTCTTATTTCACGCGGGGACGCTTTCGGTGTTTACCTCTACGAGGTCTTCCTCGTAGAGTATCACTCGGACATTGCTAAGTTTATCTCGGCCGAAAAGCTGGCGCTTCACCCCGAGGCCGGCGCCCCCCCTAGGGGGCATCATAGGGGAGGATTCTTCTTCGATAACTCAAAGTCTTGCTTCCAATCCCCAACCTTGTAGTCTCTCTGTAACCTTAGAAGTGTAACCTATGTCTGAATCTAAAGTGTTACCTATGTCTGGTTTCGCCCGCTTCTCTTTAAGCTTTAAGCATTAAGCTCTAAGCTCTTTCTTTAAGCTCTCTCATGCGGCGGCGTAAACTGCTTCAGTCGCTCCCACATGGAGTCCATCGATTCGACGAGCGTACGCGTGTCGCCGATGACGGGCATGAAATTGCTGTCGCCTTCCCAGCGCGGGACAATGTGGCAATGCAGGTGCTGCGGAATGCCGGCGCCGGCTGCCGAGCCGAAATTGAAACCGACATTAAAGCCGTCCGGCTTGAGTGCATCCGAGAGGATTTTTTCGCCGAGTACAATCAGCTCCATCATTTCGGCGCGTTCTTCCGGCGTCAAATCCGCGAGTGCGGGAACGGCGCGGTAAGGCGTCACGAGCAGGTGGCCGGCGTTGTACGGGAAGGCGTTCATGACGATGTAGCAGGTCTTGCCGCGATAGATCAGGTGGACTTCTTTTTCGTCCGGCTGGTTCGGAATTTCCGCGAACGGGTCCGCCCATTTCGGTCCGGATTTGTTCGCCTGGATGTACGCCATGCGCCAGTAGGGATGCAAGTGATTCATGATTATTCGGGGTAAAAAATTAACGGGCAATCGCCAGGAGGTCCGGCAATTCGACGCGTTTTTCATAAAGCGCCTTGCCGACGATGGCGCCGTCGAGATTCGCATATTTCCCGGCAAGCTCGCGGATGCGGATAATGTCTTCACGACGCGAAACGCCGCCGGAAGCGATGATATCGGCGGAGGTGCTTTTCAGCATTTCTTCGAGCGCCGGGAAATTCGGTCCCTTGAGCATGCCGTCGGTCGCGATGTCCGTATAAATTATCGTCTGAACGCCGAGTCGGGCCGCTGTTCCCGCAAGTTCCGTCGCACGGCGCGTCGTCACGTCCACCCAGCCTTTAACGGCGACAAAACCGTCTTTGGCATCGATACCGACGGCAATTTTTTCGCCGCCGAAGGTTTTAACGAGTTCGGCGACAAAGGCATCGTCATGCGCAGCCTTGGTCCCGACAATCGCACGCGTTGCACCCGCATCGAGGACGGCGCGGACATTTTCGAGCGTACGCAGACCGCCGCCGAATTCGATTTTCAGGCCGGTCGCAGCAATGCGCTTGAGCGCTTCCAGATTTTTCGGTTCGCCGTCGAAAGCTCCGTCCAAATCGACGACGTGAATCCAGGCGCTTCCCGCGGCGGCAAATTCGCGTGCCGGTTCCGCGGGGTCTTCAAAATAACGCGTCGATTCGTTGGCCAAGCCCTGTTTCAGGCGGACGCAGTGGCCGCCCTGAATGTCGATTGCCGGATAAATATTCATGGGAGGGGATTAAATGGGATTCGGTCTGCGGATTCAATCCCGATAAGCGCGGAAGCCGGTTTACTGCGGCCCGCCGTCGGACTCGCGGGATCGGGCGGCCAACGGAATGATTTCCGGAAGTGCCGTCGAGAAAAAGCGATTGGTGATTTTCACGAGAAGCCAAAACATGCCCAACGGAATAAAAATTACCTGCACGAGGAAAAGCGCGATGTAGTGACCGGCGATTTCGAGAGCGACTTCGACCATATCCATCGCATTTTCCCAATAAAGCTTCAGTTTCTCTTGGAGCTGCTCCTTCATTTTCCCCGCCTTGCCCCAAAGAGAATCCTGCTCGGCGACACGAATCTTGGTCTCCGCTTCGAAGACGGACAAACGCGCCTGACAGGCGGCAATTTTCGGAGCGAAGAAATGCGTTTCGACGGTCTCCGAAATCAGCGCCGAGCACGGAAGCGCGACGCGTACGAACAACAGCAAGAGCGCCGCTTTTTTCAGAAAAACGCTCCACGCCCGCAACCTTTCGTTCCGGAAGCAAAGCGCCAGCAAAAGGCTTAACGCAAGCAAGGTCCCAATGCCGTAAACCGCGGTCGCTCCGATGATTTCGTAAACCGCCTTTTGGATCCCCAAGGCAACGATGACGGTAAAAAGAATATCGGAAAGCCGCTCGATGACGTCGTCAAGCGGGTCCAAAACCTGCCCGAGCGCAATCTCGGTACCGAGCCCGAAGGGCGTCACCGTCACCGTCGAATCCTTGATGACGGAAATGCCGCCGTTGATGACACGGGCCGTCGCGAAAACCGTCGCCGCCTCGGAGACGGTTTCCGTAAAATAGGCGTCGGTTTTCTCTTCGATTTCCGGAAAGGCCTTTTCGCCGATTACCAGCGTGCCTAAAAAAACGAAAAGCGCGACGAATGCCGCGTTTTTCGTTAAAAATCGGAAGAATTTCGATTTCATTTCCGAGAATCTTCCTCGTTAATGGATGAAGCTCCTTATCGGTCGCACTCGCCCTGAACGAAGTCCAGCGATCCGAGAATGGCCGGAATGTCCGTGATGAAGCAACCCGGAATGAGCACCGGAAGCGTCGAAAGCGAAACAAACGACGGTCCGCGCACGTGCAAGCGGTACGGCTTTCCTCCGCCCTTGGAGTGGATGAAGAAGCCGAGGGCGCCCTTCGGATTTTCCGCTTCGAAATAAGCTTCGCCGGCGGGAATCTGCGGGCCGTGCGTCGTAATCATGAAGTTTTGAATCAGATCTTCCATGCCGGAGAGCACGCGATTCTTCGGCGGGAGGCAGATGTTCTTCGCATCTTCGGCGAAAATCGGTCCGTCCGGAAGCGTTTTGCAGACCTGGCGCACGATGCGTACGGACTGGCGAATTTCTTCCGTCTTGAGCAAATAGCGGTCGTAGCAGTCGCCGACGGAACCGACCGGAATATCGAAATCGTATTGTTCGTAACCGCTGTACGGACGGCTCTTACGGATGTCGGACTCGATACCCGCGCAACGCAGATTCACCCCGGTCAGGCCGTATTGGAGAGCCATTTCCTTCGTGATGACGGCGATATCCTTCGTACGGTCGAGGAAGATTTTGTTGCGGGAAAGCAGGCCTTCCATTTCGTCAACACCCTTGAGAATCGAATCACAGGCTTTTTCGACGCGGTCGAGCCAGCCGGCGGGAACGTCGTGCGTGACGCCGCCGATGCGCGTATAGCTGTTCGTGAGGCGTTGCCCCGTGAGTTCTTCGAAGAGCGTGTAAATGCGTTCGCGTTCCGTGTAGGTCGTAAGGAAGACCGTGAGCGCGCCGGTGTCCATCGCGTAAACGCCGAGACCGAGCAAGTGCGAGGAGATACGGGAAAGCTCGCAGGTCAGGACGCGGAGTGCGGCACAACGGGCGGGCACTTCGAGGCCGGCGAGTTTTTCAACCGTCAGCGCGTAGGCGACGTTGTTGCAAATCGGCGCGAGGTAGTCGAGGCGGTCGGTAAACGGAACGAACTGGTTGTAGGTCATGTTTTCCGCCAACTTGTCGTCCCCGCGGTGCAGGTAACCGACGACCGGCGTACATTTCGTGACGATTTCACCATCGACTTCGAGCTGCAGGCGAAGCACGCCGTGCGTCGCCGGGTGGGACGGCCCCATCGTCAATTGCATTTTTTCGCAATTGAGCAGTTCTTCTTCAGCCTGAGCGCTACGCGCGGCGTTATCCGCGCAGGAAATTTCGATTTCTTTTGCCATGGGGAATTATCCTTTACGATTGTTTTCGCGCCATTCCTGGTCGCGGCCGAAGGGTTCGCTGGTGCGGAGCGTGTGGCCGCAGCCGGAGACGAACGGACCGCCGTTTTGCGGAGCGGGCATCACCTTCACGCCGGTTTGCGCGACCGTGTCGGCATCCGGGAACGGAACTTCGACGCCGGCGAGCGGGAAGTCTTTGCGCAGCGGGTGGTACGGGTAAGCGTCCCACATCATGATGCGGCGCAGGTCCGGGTGTCCGGCAAAGCGGACGCCGACCAAGTCGTAGGCTTCGCGTTCGTGCCAGTTCGCGCCGGCCCAAATCGGGCACATCGACGGCACTTCCGGCTTCGCATTGTCCGGCGCATAGACGTTCATGCGCACGTAAAGATGCTTGTCGTAGTTGTAAAGGTGCCAAATCGCGGAAAATCGCGGGGACGCATCCACGCCCCAGTCGCAACCGCAGCACTCCTGGATCGCGGCAAACCCTTCGACGTCGCGCAGAGCGCGGGCGAATTCAAGCGCCTTGTCCGCGGGAACGTCCACCGAAGCGTGGTCCGCCGAACCCGGACGTTCCGTGACGTACGGATAGGCCTCGAGCAAGTGTTTTTGCAGTTCTAAATCTTTTTCGGAAAGCATGGGAAAGTAGTCGTAGAGGCTTTTCGTTTACGAGAAGTACAGCGGTTTAACCGGGCGTTCGCGCTTGAGCAGGCGCAGCGCCGGTTCCTTGGCGATCATTTCCTGTAGCGCCATCAGGCCGTCAAAAAGCGCTTCCGGGCGCGTCGGGCAGCCGGAAATATAGACGTCCACGGGGATAATGCGGTCCACGCCCTGCAGGGTCGAGTACGAGCGGAACATCCCGCCGGAGCTGGCGCAGGCTCCCATGGCGACGACCCATTTCGGTTCGGCCATCTGGTCGTAAATACGGCGCACGGCTTCCGCCATTTTGTAGGTGACCGTTCCCGCGACAATCATGCAGTCTGCCTGGCGCGGAGAAAAGCGCGTCACTTCCATCCCGAAGCGGGAAATGTCGAAGCGCGAACAGCTCGCCGACATGAATTCAATCGCGCAACACGCCAAGCCCATCGGCATCGGCCAAACGGAATGCGAGCGGATCCAATTAAGCGCGGCGTCCAATTTCGTAACGACGACGCCGCCTTCAATTTTACTGTTATAACCGACTTCGGTGTTTGTGGAGCTCATGTGTCTAAAATCAAAAACTTCTATTGGCTTGAGTCTAAACCATCCTGCCGTTCTCGCAAGGAAATTCATAGGCTTCCCCCTGCGGAAAACGCGGACGGCCGGGCTCCGGGGACAAAAAAAACGTTCCCGCGGATTTTCACGGGAACGTTAAAACGAAAGAGGCGATTATTCCTCGTCTTCGTCGTAGGCAGCGGACTGAGCCGCCATAACTTCGCAGGACGTCGGAATCAGGTCGTCCAACGGCGGTTGCTCGAAGGCATCTTCCTCTTCCGCCACCGTCGCGGGAGCTTCCTTCACGGGAACCTTTTCCGCAGCGACCGGGGCAACCTTTTCGCCGGCGGGAACGCTTTCTTCCGACCAGCCGCCGCCGAGGGCCTTGTAGAGCGAAATCATCGAAGCGATTTTCGCAAAACGCGCCTGAACGAGCGTCTGCTGTGCGGAGAACACGTCATTCTGCGCGAGCAGAACGTCCGTGTAGCTGATGACACCGTCGCCGCCGCGGTAATT
>JAFYWY010000009.1 GCA_017546455.1 Opitutales bacterium | reverse complement strand
GTGTTTCCATTTGAGCGTGTATTTCCCGGCGGGGACGTTTTCTACGGTGATGGCGATGCCGGAACTGCCGTTTCGGGCAAGTAAGTCATAATACCCCGTGGACCAGTATTCGATTTCGTTGCCGTTGATGGCCTGCCATTTCGAATCCGCGGCCGGTCTAAAGAACGTGTAGTTCAAGCGCTTCCCGAACCACGCCGTGTTGTGATACATATTTTGTTGCGAACCCGATTTCAGAGACTCCAGCGAGATGTTTTCTGCTTTGTTGCCTGCTACGGCGACGCTGTACGTGAGCACGCTTTTTCGGATTCGCGGCGGGTCGTTCGGGTCGAGCGGGTCTGTGCCGTCGGCAAATTCGAGATAATCGGCGATGCCGTCACCGTCGGAATCCCAAGGATCGGTTTCGTCGGCGGGATCAGTTCCCGCGATGATTTCTTCGGCGTCGGTCCATCCGTCGCCGTCGGTATCGTTTTCTAAGACTTCGGAAAGCGCCCAAAGCGTTCCGGCGAGTCCGAGGAATGCGGCGCTTCCCGCCGCCCACGGCAAGTAACGTCCGTGATGTTTTTCGATGATGGCAGAGGCTTTCATCCTATTTCCTTGTTTTATACATTTGGAGACGCAAGAGATACCTGTTTGGCGAAAATTGTCAAATGGATTTTACACAATACAATTCGTAGGGTAGGTTCTTGCGGGCTTGCTAAGCTTGGGGCGGAAATGTTTCGGAGCGGGTTGTTTTGGTGTCGGGTAAACGTGCTAAAATCCCTAAAACGAATTTCTATGGCTTGCCTTAAGCGAAGTGTTCGGGATTGCGCCAACAAGAACGACGGCAGCCAGAGTCTCCGGAAACCTAACAGTATGAGCGAACTACGTGTATTAAGAATTTGCAAACAAACTTGAAATAAAAAAAGCGGACGGTGGAATACACCGTCCGCAGGAACAACAATCAGATTAATTATCTAGACCAAATGCCATAAGTTTTTCCGCCTGTTATCTCGACATTTACTTTTTTTACATCTGCAGGCACATAAATGGAATCCGCTAGATAGAAACCGCCATTTCCGTCCTGTCTTGCAATCAGCTGAACTCCACCGACGTATTTATCATTAGCATCGTAAAAAATCGCAAATGCATTTCCCCAGTCGAGCCCGGCAATGACGCCGCTCTGAATCTGCAAACGCTCTCCGTAAACACTTGCCTTGATGTTATTATTCGCAACATCGCCGCGCGGCACATAAGAGCTAAAGCAGATGTTTACCAAAAGCGGATCATGGTCGCTGGACGTATCGCTATCAATCCATTCACTCCCGTCAAGAGAAAGGCGGCCCAAGAAACGGAGTTGCCCGTTAATAAAAACGTGGTCAACCCACGACCCGCCCTTGCCTGCTTGGTTATAAGATTTCACGTCATTGTCCCAGGACGTTTTATACTTACTCGCCGGAAGCGCCTTAATGACCGTGTACCCCATATTGAAGTCTCCCATATAGAGAATTGCGGTAATTCCGTGTCGCTTTGCAAAAGCTTCCGTTTCGCGAACCAAAATTTCCATCTGTCGATTGGAAATATCGTCATTCAAGCCCAAGTGCGTATTACAAATGACAACTTTTTCATTGGTTTCTTTGAACATAAGTGCCGCCATCGTTGCCCCGCGCACATTCGTTTCGCCATCGATTTTTCCGACTTTATAAACGTCGCCTTCATGAAGCCAAATCGTCTGGGAACCCAAATAATTGAATACCGACAGTTTGTAGTAAATACGGTTTGCGTCGGGCTGGTTCGTATTACTGAAATACGGGCTCAAAAGGGTGTCCGGAGTAAACAGATAATCGCCCACGATTCCGTAATCGTCACCAAGAAAATGTGTATAAATTTCGTTAAACATGGCGGTCTCTTCGCTCGTTCCGAGCACGTCCGGCCAATGTTTTTGAATCATAAGAATTTGCTTGGCGGCACGCACTCCGGCTTGTTGATCCGAAGCCGTGTGAAACGCTTCATTGAACAGCGCCACTTCGCCGCGAACGTTATAACTCATAACCGTGAAGTCCGGCACTCCGGTTTCACGCGGAATCGTATTCGCTCCGGCAACTCCGGCAAGAAAAACGGCGGAAAGGGCAAAAGCCACGACTCCGCGTACGACAGGATTATTCGATAAGAAGTTCATAGATTGCGAAGAGTTAAGCGATGAAAGAAGCACTCGCAACCATTTTCTACTAAAATAATATGATTTACACAAATACGCTTCCCTTGGGAAATATCCCTACATCTTAGCCTAATTGTGCTCCCGCCCGGCGTAACGATTGGCGAGGATTGTACAGACGAGCAACTGGAGCTGATGATAAAACATAATCGGCAGAACAATCAGCCCGATATCTAAATCTCCGGAAAGTGCCGCCGCACCGAAAATGACTTTCGCCATCGGAATTCCCGACGCCAGGGTCTTCTTCGAACCGCAAAAAACCGTCGTAATTTCGTCTTCTTTCCCGAAACGGCAAAGCTTCGCAATTGCCAAAGAAATGCCGAGCGCAACCGCCAAAATCAAAAGCGTCCCCATAAAGGTCTGAAACAGGATTTCCAAGCCGTAATTTTTCCAAAGCCCGCGCGCAACGGAATCCGCAAATGAGGAATAGACAATCAAAAGAATGACGCCCTTATCGAAAGTGTTGATGCTCTTTTTGAAGCCTTCCGCAAATTTTCTCAATAGCGGGCGCAGCAATTGCCCGAGCATAAAAGGCAGAAAGAGCAGGACGAACAAATCGAAAATCGTCTTCCCGAGCGGCAGGGAATCTCCGCTCGTCGTGGCAAAAATACCGATTAAAACCGGCGTTAAGGCGATGCCGAGCAAGCTCGAAATGGAGGCATTGAAAACGGCGGCGGGGACATTGCCGCGTGCGATTGCCGTCATCGCCACGGAAGAGGAAATAGTCGAAGGTAACGCTCCGAGGAAGTAAAACCCGAGCGCGAGCTGAGCCGGAAGCCAGCCGAGGGCGTTGTCAAAAATCCCGCAGAACGCGAAAGTAATCAGCGGAAAGACGAAAAAGGTCATCAATTGCACCGCCGTGTGGACACGCCACGCCAGCAAACCGTTCCGAAGGTTTTCCCAGGACAGCCCCAGGCCGTGAAAAAAGAAGACCGCCGCGACCCCGATATTGGCGAGGATATCCGCATGAAGCGCACCGCCGGTCTTCCCGAAATCCGGGAAAAGCGTCGCCAAAATGACACAGGAAACCATCCCGTAAAGGAACCAATCTTTATAGAACGCGCCGCCTTTTTTTGCACTCGCTTTCTGCGGGACTGTCTTAATTTCGCTCATAAATGGAAAAATGAAACGCCGAAAACCCCGCTCCCGCAAGAAAATCGTTGAAGGCTACCGTCCCGCTCGGTTTATTTGAAATACCCTTCTACAATTCCGATGCAGGAACCGAGTCCCCCAAAAAACGTTCTCCCCACTCCGGATGTCGCCGACCGATCGGCGGCACCCGGCGAACGGATCGTTATCGGAAGACTCATTCGCCGCGCTCCAAACGCCCCCAAGGCCCAATCGGAAAAGCCCAAGCGACGCTTCTTCCGCGGGAACGGAGCAGGATTCACGGCCTCCGCTATCGTCCACGCAGCCTTCCTCGTCTTCGCGGTTTTTTGGATTACGGAACGCATCCGCAAGGCACCGGAAGAAGAAGTCGTCCAAGCCTTCGTGACGGGCAGCGGCGGCGGCCAAGGCGGCGAAAACCAAGCTCACCGCGCAAAAACCCACAAAGTGCTCCCGCCCCGCCCTCCGAAAATCCTTTCGAAGTCCGCATCTGCCGCCATCGCGCTTCCGGAATTTAACGTCAAAATGCCTGCACCGACGAGCTTTTCGCAGAGTATCGCAGGCTTGTCGGCCGACGGACTTGCCAACGGCGGAAGCGGGTTCGGCGGCGGCTCGGGCGGAGGCATCGGCACGGGAATCGGAGTCGGTATCGGCGACGGCAAAAATTTCGTCGGCGCATTCTCTCCGCGGAAGGTCATGGGCGCCAATATCGTAGCGAAAAAAGTCGCCGTCTATCTCGATTGCTCGGGCAGCATGTCGCCCTACCTCCCGCAAGTCCGGAACGAAATTTACGACAAATACCCCGACGCCGACATCTTTGAATTCGACGGCATCCGCACACTCGTCCACGACGGCGAAATCATCGGCGGGAAGCACTACAAAGACAAAAATCCCACCTACAACCGCTACGGAATCCGGCTCGACGGCACGGAAAAAGAAAAACTCTCAAACGACGGCAAACGTATTCACAAGAAATATGCGAATAACTTCGAACAGGGCTCCGTCGGTGCCTGGATCGACATCATGATGAACGAAAAATACGACGCGCTCGTCATTTTCTCGGACTTCCAGGACGGGCTGCGTCAGTACAACAAAGACGGAAAAACCATTTTTGCCGATTCCTCCTACCAGCCGACCGAAACCGACGAACGCAAAAACCGCGACATCCGTTGGCAAAACCGCTGGCACGCGACCTTGAAGCGCCGGAAAAATTCCCTGCGCATCTACCTTTTTACGATCGGTACGAACCCGCAAAAATTCCTCGCCGACTGTGTCGAACTCTCCGGCGGCACCATCACCGATGTCCGCTACCTGCGCGACTCCGTCGAAGAATCGGGCCTGCGTCCCCGCCGTCGCGGCTCGCGCTCCCGCCGACAATCCGAGATCGAATCTCCCGTCGAAACCCTGTAGATTTCCCCGAAAACGGAATCGCTCCATGAATGCCTTTTGGACCAACGAAACGCAAATCCGCGACTTTCAGCACGACCTTCGGGCGTGGTTTCTGAAAGCACAACGCGACATGCCCTGGCGCCGCGAACGCAGCGTTTACCGCACCGTCGTTTCCGAATTCATGCTCCAGCAAACGCAGGTCGATACCGTGCGTCCGTATTTCGACAAGTGGGTCGCCCGCTGGGCCGACTTTGAGGCGCTCGCCGCAGCCGACGAAAGCGACGTCCTGCATGCCTGGGAAGGGCTCGGCTACTATTCCCGCGCCCGCAACCTTCACGCCCTCGCCCGCGCCATTGTCGCCCAAGGAAGCATTCCCGCAAGTCCAGAAGGCTGGCTCGCCTTCCGCGGCATCGGCGCCTACACCGCCGCCGCCATCTCCAGCATCGCACAAGGCGTCCCCGCAGCGGTCGTGGACGGCAATGTCGTCCGCATCCTCGCCCGCCTCTCTGCCGACACAACAGCATTTAAGGACAACGGTGCCGGCGTAAAACACTTCTCCGCGCTCGCGGATAATCTGCTTTCCCGCAAATACCCCGGCGACCACAACGAAGCCATGATGGAACTCGGCGCCACGGTCTGCACCAAGCATAATCCGCGCTGTGCCGACTGCCCCGTCGCCGCATTTTGCTGCGGAAAAACGCTCGACGACGTTGCCGCGCTCCCGCGATTCGCCGCCAAGGCCGTCAAAAAAGTACAGATTGACCGGGCGTTTATCCGCTTCCGCGACGGCTCCGTTTTGTTTGCCAAGCCCCACGCTTCGGCGCGCCGCCTGCGCGAGCTTCTCGAATTCCCGCGTTGGGAAAACATCTTCCCCGACAAAACACCTCATGCCGAAGCCCTGCTCCTGGAGGGACGGCGCGGCATCGCCTCCGAAAGCATCCTCGAGCGCATTTACGCAGGCTCCCTCACGCGAATCCCGAAAAGCAACGCCGACGCAGAATTCGTCAAAGTCTCCGCAGACGATTTAGAGCGCATCACGCTTTCCGGTCCGCACCGCAAATGGCTCCGCCGGATTCTGCAGGGAAAGAAGGAAATCGGGTAGTAAACGAAAACCGGTGAATAGGGAACACTTCTCCGCTCACCGCCGAAGGTTTCAAGCGTTGCGCACAACAAAAATACAAAAGACTTGTTCCCGGAACGGCTTTTTCCGATAATCGGGACAGTGAAAGCCGTACCGAAAACCTGTGCCTTGCTGATTTCGACCTACAATTGGCCGGAAGCCCTGAAGCTTGTCCTCAAGAGCGTCAAGCAACAAACACGCCTTCCGGACGAAGTGATTATCGCCGACGACGGAAGCGGCGAAGCCACGCGGGAGCTCATCCGCGAATTTCAAAAAGACTTTCCCTGCCCGCTCATCCACGTCTGGCACGAAGACGACGGTTTCCGTAAATGCCTCATCTGGAACAAGGCCCTCACTCGTTGCAACAGCGACTACATCGTTCAAATTGACGGAGATTGCGTCCTTTCGCCCTGTTTTATTGAAGACCATTTAGAAAATGCTCGCGACGGCTGGTTTACCTGCGGAAGTCGGACCCTTCTCACCCCCGAACGCACAAATCAGGTCCTTACCGCCGAAATCGCTCAACTCACGCCGTTTTCCCGAGGAGTTTGCAATAAATTCAACGCATTTCGAATTCCGGTACTGACCCGCTTTTTCCGTGAACGCTACCGCAGAAAAAAGCCGTATATTTCCAAAGGTTGCAATATGGGCTTTTGGCTCAAAGACCTGCTTGCCGTAAACGGCTACAATGAAAGTATTTCCGGCTGGGGGCGCGAAGATGCCGAAATCGAAGTACGCCTGATGAAACTCGGGATTCGCCGCCAATCGCTGAAATTCGGCGGTGCTCAATATCATCTTTTCCACAAAGAAAACGACCGCTCCCGCGACGCGAAAAACATCGAAATCCTTAATCAGGCCCTCGCCTCATCCGAATTTTGGACTCCGCACGGCATTGTGAAAAAATAGCCCGGCGAAACCGCTTAGGGCTGAGTGCCGGGACGTAGAATCAGAGAGGCTCTGCAGAGTCCGACTGCTTTTTCGCCTTCTTCGCTTTTTTCCGTTCCCGATAAAGCGAATGCGCACGGGCAAGCCTTTCCCAAAAACCGGGCTTCGCGTCCAGCCGAACCCCGAACTCACGCCCGACGCGGAACTTATCAAATCCCCGCTGATAGGCCGTTGCCCGCTTCCCGGAAATATCGATTACCCGTACCCGCCCGGAACCGTCTTCGACGATAAAATTTCCGGGATGTACATCTCCGTGCACCAAGTCGCGAGCGTGCAGCCATCGTATCGCGTCCGCACAGGCTTTCCCGTAAACCGACTTCCCGTCGCGCATCAAATTCACTCCCTTTCCGCGGACAAACTCCATCAGCACGAAGCTTTCCAAAACGCAACGATACCGGATTTTGTCGGCAGCCAAAAAAACACGAACTGCGGGATGCTCACCGGATTCGCCGTCCGCTGCACCGTCCAATTTCCGCAGAAGGCGGGTCGCATTGCTCCCGCAAAAAAACGATTGGACAAGAAATTCAAAGCGATGGCGTTTTCTCAAGTCGTGCTTGAGGACATAAGTTCTCCCGCAAAACTCAATTTTCCACACTTTCCCGGTCAACCCGTCGGCCAAAAGCGTAACGGACTCCCGCGGCAGCCTGCTATCAACAAAAGCTTCAAAAAGCTTTTTGGCGGCTTCGCAGTCAC
This sequence comes from Opitutales bacterium, assembly GCA_017546455.1. Lineage (GTDB taxonomy): Bacteria > Verrucomicrobiota > Verrucomicrobiia > Opitutales > UBA953 > Spyradosoma. The sequence goes on along the minus strand of JAFYWY010000009.1, from coordinate 20,701 downwards.
GGAGAAATGAAACTCTCCACGCTCCGAATTTGTAAGCGACGATCATTCCGGTATAGCGCGGGCTTCTTTTAAGATTTCAGTCCAGCGGTCCAACAACTTGCTCAATGAAAAGCGGGCGACGTCGCGATAAGCAGCTCGGGCAATCCCGTTTCTCAGGGCCTCATCGGCCATTAGCCTGCAGAGAACAGTCGCGTATTGTTCGGTGTCGAATGCGGGAACAAGGCACCCGTTTTCCCCGTCGGAAATAATATCGCGGACGGCAAAAAACGAATCAAATGCAACGGGAGCGCAAGCGTGGGACGCAGCCTCGACAAGCACCATAGGAAAGCCTTCGTAGGCACTTGCCATACAAAAAACGGATGCATCCCGATAAAAACGCTCCGGATTTTGAAAGCCTTCAAAGCGTACGCGCTCCAGCCCCAGAGTCTCCGCCTCGGCGCGAATCTCGGCTTCTTCGTGTCCGCCGCCGACCATTACCAAAGACCAATCGGGAAAACGCGCCTGAATTTTCTTCCATGCCTGCAAAAGCAGATGCGGCTGCTTTACGCGTTTTTCCATGCGCCCGACAAAAAGCAGCTCCTTCTTTTTCGCCGCGAAATCGACGGACACGTTCTCGTAAGAGGACGGATTGGGCATCGCGCACACGCTCGGCTTTTTCGTCCGCGGGAAATGCTTTAAAAAACCGGGAATAAAACGCTCGGAAAGCAAGACGGTCGTCACACTGCACGCAGCATTCTCACGGTAAATTTTTGCCTGACGGCGGAAGCGCCACCACCGTTTAATCGCCTTCACCATGCCGCTTCCGCGCACACGCCGTTCGTAGAAGCACGGATCCGTATGAATGGCGGAAATTACGGGAACCCGGAGTTTACGGCAAATTTCGCCGAACGGAAAACGCTTGCCGTCCGCCCATTGGAAAATAACGGCATCAACGGCGTGCTCCCGCAAAAACCGCTCGAAATAGCCGGCGTTTTCGAGAGCGGCAAAGTCCTTAGCATTCGGGAGAAAAAACTGGCGCTCCTTGTCCGCGAATTCCTTCCACGTCGGCTTCGCGGCGAGAAAATAGACCGTATGCCCTCTCTCCAGAAAACCGTCCGTGAGGGTGCGCGTCACGCGTTCGATGCCCCCCTTATCCGGAGCAATGGCAATGCTGTGTAAAAAAAGAATGGTCATCGTGCCTCCTCCGTAAATACCGGGAACGAATCCAAGGTCCACGAAACCGTAAAGTGCGATCCGTCAACCCGGGAAAACTCAAACACAAAGGGGGCCTCCGTCATACCGTCGAGTCGGCGCTCGAATCGGCTTCCCGCCAAGCGAGAGAGCATGTCTTTGAGCGCTCCGAAAGCCGGCATCGGACGCCAGTTTTCGGCATCCGAGTCGTCGATTAATCCAAAGCCGCGGTGCACGAGCCGCCACCAATAAATGCGGGAGACGTGCCCGCTTGCGATTGCCAATAGCCAGTAGCGACACATGAACTTCGCGTAGTCTTCTTCGGAAACATTCGGCGGCGAGGCCGTCGGTGCTCCGGGTTCGCAGAAAAACGCCGCGCAGGGAGAATAGGTTTCCACGCCTTTCAGCGGCCAATTCACTTCCGAAATAATAATCTTTTCCTCCGCAAAGCCGAAAGTCTTCGCCGCGGCCCGATGAACGGCGCATTTACCGACCAAATCAAACTTACCTTGGAAATTTTCGGGAGCTCCGCGTCGGTCCACATAAAGATGTTGTGAAAGCGCGGAAAACGTTCCCGGCGGCACCAATGACAATAGCCCGGGCAGACTGTGCAAATCAAAGTCGATACAGGCCGGGCCGCTCAACTTTATTTCCGGGAAAGCCTTCTTCGCCTCAATCGCAGGCGCGAGCAAATTCGCATAATCCGCAAAATCCCACACGCCCCATTTCGAGCGATTGGTCGCGTGACCGACCTCGTAAAAATCCGAAAAATCCCGCGTCTGCTCAACGGCAAAGAGCACCATCTCGCGCCAGGATTTTGCATTGCGCACCGCCTCTCTGCTCTGCACCAGCGCAATCGCCACGGCATTCCCGCGCGCATGTAATTCCCGCGCCTTCCCGGCGACAAAACCCCAATGCGAGCGGCCTTTATGATGGTAAAAGCGCAACAGAACCGGCAATTGGGCTCCTGCGGACGCTTCAAGCTCCCCGAGCCACTTGAGCTGCTTTTCCCAGGTCGCGGGATCGGCTTCAAGCGTCATCCCGAATGTTTGAGAAAAATCAACCGCGGCAGCAAAAGACTGAGCCTGAGCCGCGCGATAGTTCCTCCGCAACGCGTTTCCGTTCTGTAGAAATCCCTTCAGAGAGCGGAAGAGGTTACTCAGCGGACGAAATTTTCGGGAGCTCTTTTTATCGTGAAGCACAATCGCCTGTCCGGTCTTTTCGTCCCAAACCCAAGCACCGATTCCCTCCAACGGCGTTTCCCCGTAGCCGCCGTTACGCTTCATCATGAAGTAGCGGCGAAAACCCTGAATCGGGTGACGCAGAATCCGCGTCCGGCTGTGAAAGTTCCACGCACGCAACTCGCGCTCAAGCCCGCGACGCAACTCGGTCCCCCGACGCGCAGGCTCTCCGCTATACATGTGGCAAAAAAACCAACGCAATTCGGACGGCAGAAAAAGCCGCGCCAAATCGCGGCCGCGTTGATACCGGGTCAGGCTTCCCGCCGGGAAAATTCTCACGCGATCCAAATCCAGAAAAAGCACGCGCCACATCCCGGAAACATCCTTCTGCAAGCCGATGTTTTGGTTGCCCAAATCATGGTGAATAATGCCGCAGTCATGAAACCGCCGGCACGCATCCGCGACAATCTGCATCAGGCCGGCAATTTCCGTCGACGGATCTTCGATGCCTTTCCCCAACAAAAGGCGATTCATCTCAACGCGGAAGTCCGACATCGCGGGGACAAACGCCGTAATCAGGCGGCTTTCGAGGAGATGCCCTTTCGCGTCGCGACGTTCGGCAACGGCCATCGGAGAAGGCGTTCCCACTCCGTTACGTTCCAAGATCCACGCAGCCCGAAATGCCCGAAATGCCTTCGAGCCCTTGTCCTTTTTTTCGAAAAATTCACGCAGACGTCCCGGCGAGCGGTAGGTTTTTACGACGACGTCGCAAAGCTTCCCGCCGCAATCGCAAGACACTTTAACGACGCGTTCGCGCCCCTGCTGAAGCAAGACGGCATTCTCCGGCTCCGGCGCAGTCAACAGCTCCCGCACCGCCGGAAAATCCCATGCCGGATTAACAGCCAAACGCCATCCGTCGCCGCAGGCAAGCCATGCGGGAACATCATTGATTTCGGAAGAGAAAGTGCGTTCGGTATCCATTTTTCGGCAACAGGAGTTTCGTGGTTCTTGGCGAATAATAACACAAGTGCCCCCTAAAATCATTCTCTATTTGAACAAGGCCCCGCCAAAGCCCAGCAACTCAGTATAAATTACTTGAAGACGTTCTCACAACGAGGCATAAATTCCTCAATGACCCTTAAACACGAAGCCTCGTTTTTTCAAAAAATCAACAGAAGCGCCATACGCGCTCTCGGCTGTACCGGCAAAGCCCTCGCGTATCCGTTTCACTGGTGCTTCCCCCAAAAACGCTTTACGATTCCCACGCAGAGCGGCACACGCCAACAGGGCGAGCTCGCGATTCCCAAGATTATCTGGCAGACCAATTTCTCCGAAAAAAGCACCCTCCCGATTTACCTAAATTACCGCTTCAACCGCCTGCTCGCCTCCGACTTCGAACACCGCTACGTCAGCACCGAAGCACGCCTGAAGTTTTTCAGGGAAACGCCGCTCCCCTTCATGCCCGATGCACTCGAAGTTTATGAAAAACTCGCCGACGGCGCAGCCCAAGCCGATTTCTGGCGCATCGCTGTACTCTACCTCGAGGGCGGCATCTACATGGACATCGACGCCACGCTCGTCGCCCCTCTCTCACGCCTCTTGGAAGGCGAGCCCGTCGCACTCTACATCGGGAAAAAGAAAGACGACGTGACAAATTATTTTCTAGCGACAACGCCCCGGAATCCGGTTTTCAAGGAAGCGCTACTGCAAATCCGCGAAAACATCCTCAGTTATTCAGGCAACGAGTCCGTGTTCGTCACGACCGGCCCCGCCGCGCTGAAAAAAGTCCTGCTCGGTAAAGCATTCTCGTTCCGGCAAAGAAACGCCGTCTGCATCCAAGGAGCCTTTACGAACGAATACTTCCAATACATGGACAAACCGCGCAGCAAGTGGATCCACAAAAAATCAGGCGAATGGATTAAAAAAGGCTAACAAAAAACTCCGCCGGAATTCGGCGGCGCAATGGAACGAAATACACGCTCTTTTCGTAGACAAATCTCTGAAAACGAATTTCTGGAGGTGGCCACAAAGTTTGAAAGACAAAAACCCGAATTCTCACACGCGATCACTATCGAAGCTCTAGGAGGGAATTGAATGTCCTGCGGAGCGATCTCATATTTTATCGCATACAAATAACAAAAACACGCAAACACAAATTTTTGTTTGTTGTAAACTACAAAATAATTAATCTCTACTTCATGGAAGTTATTGAGAGAAAATTTTACACGCAGAAAATCGAACCCTACATTAATGCCGGATTAATCAAGGTGCTCGTGGGACAACGACGCGTCGGGAAGAGCTGTATCATGCGCCAGCTGAGAGATAAACTTGCTCAAGACAACGACAATTGTTGCATCTACGTCAACAAGGAAGATTTTGCCTTTTCCGGCATCCAAACAGCAAAAGATCTTATTGATTGCGTAGAGGCACAATTTAATCCACGAAAAAAAAATTTTCTTTTTATCGACGAAGTCCAGGAAATCAAAGAGTTTGAAATTGCGTTAAGAAGCTTTCACGCGAAATCGCAGTGCGATATTTTTTGTACGGGCAGTAACGCCAAAATGCTTTCCGGAGAACTTGCAACCGGACTTTCGGGACGCTATATCGAATTTGAAATCCACGCCTTGGACTACACGGAATTTCTCCGGTTTCACAAACTTAAAGACACCGACGAATCTCTGAGCCTGTATTTTTCTTACGGCGGCATGCCGCACTTAGCCCAACTCGGACTGAAAAGCGAACTTGTTGACGAATACCTTCGAAATCTCTACTCGACAATTCTGCTCAAAGATATCACGGCCCGTCTCGGACTCCGTAACATTCTTTTTTTGGAACGGCTTTCCTCGTTCGTCGCAGACAACGTCGGAAGCCTTTTTTCGGCAACAAGTATCAGCAAATATTTAAAATCACAAAAAGAGCGTATCCCGACATCAAGTGTTCTTCACTATTTAAGAGCCATGCAGAACGCCTTCATTATCAATCGCCTTCCGCGTTTTGATATTCGGGGAAAATCTTTTTTTGAAACTCAGGAAAAATACTACTTCGAAGACATCGGCCTTCGCAATGTGCTCGTCGGGAGAAATCTTGCCCGCGACATCTCAAAAATTGAAGAAAATGCCGTCTATCTCCATCTGAGAAAACTCGGGTACAAACTATCCGTCGGAAATCTCGGTCCCGCGGAAATTGACTTTGTTGCACAAAAAGGAAGTCAACAACTCTACTTTCAAGTTTCCTATCTCATCGCTGATGAGAAAACACGGCAAAGGGAATTCGGAAATTTGAAAAAAATTCCCGATAATTTCCCCAAGTATGTTATATCCATGAATCCGTTTAATTCCGGAGGGAACGAAGACGGGATCATACACTGCCACATCCGGGACTTTCTAACGAAAACGGATTTCTAACAGAACCTGCAACCAAAGGCGAAAGGTTTTAGACAACCTCTAAAAATTCGTTTTTAGCTATTTCGCAACAAAAAAAGCGCGTAGCTCGTTCCATTGCGCCGTAGGAATGTCAGTTGCGTACGCATGCCCTCGGGCGGCGCATGACATGCTCTGATGAGCGGGATAGAAAGAAACTTGAAAATTTTCCGCTGCAATTCCTGGAAAAGCGGACGCACTCAATCTTTGTAAAAATCTTTAGATTGTTCGAGCGCAGATTGGAATACGGGAGCGTTCAGCTTTGCATCGGGAAGATAGCGAGCGTTGCGGTCAAAAATCTCGTAAGAACCGCCCATTTTGACATGGGTCATACGTTCTTTTTCAAGAATCGCCCATTGTTCCGGATGGCCGACGAGCAACCATTCCCGCGGCGTTTCGTCGAAGAGATGCTTCCCGACAGAAAAATCGCCCGGTGCATTTTTCACATGAAGATAGTCCTTCATCAGCGTCACCGTCACATCATAATGCGCCGTCCAATGCGTATGCGTCTTCGGCGGAAGTGCGGCATCGAAAAGAACAAACGGGACTTTGAGCTGGTGCTCCGAAAAACCGTTTCCGTGGCCCCAAATATTATTGCCGTCTTCGTTGAATTCCTGCCCGTGGTCGCCGGTCAGCACGACGACGGTGTTTTCGAGCAACCCGCGTTCCCGGAGGTCGTCAAACACGCGCTTCAGTTGCACATCGAGCCAGTGAGCACAGTTTTTGTAGAGATTGAAAAACGGCGTCGGATCCGTGTCCTTTCCGAGCATTTCGTATTTCGCATGTTCCCAACTCGTCGGAAACTTCTTCTCCGCGCCCTCGGGATGAATCATCGAATGCAGTTCATCGAAGAACAAAAATCCGAAGAACGGCTTACGCTCGGCGGCAGGAATGCCCGCATATTTTTTCGTAAAATCGAGCCATGCGTCGGTCGTTTTAACATCGCCCGCAGCCACGCTCGTTCCCGCCGAAAAATTGTAGTGCATCACCGCTTCGGGGACATTTTTGAAAATCGTGCGCGTAAACGGCGGATTCGCCAAGCTCGCCGTCGCGTAGATCCCCGTTTCGTAATTATTTTTCAAAACCGTATCGATAAAGGCCGAGCTGACTCCGCCGTCGCGAATCGCGTAAAAATAAACTCCCGGGAGACCATGGAAAAACGAAATCACGCCCGTGCGCGTTCCGTGGTCCCCGCTGTAGTGTTCGGAGAAAACCTGCGCGCCCTTTGCAAACTCGCAGACATTCGGCATCACTTCCGGCGTGAAGGTTCGGAAATTCCAAGAGTCGATAAAGATTACGAGAATGTTTTTCGTCGGAACCTGCGTGGAAATGAGCTCCGCACGCGGATATGCCAGCGACGAACCGGCGTTGAGCTTGATTTTTTCGCGCACTTTTTCCGGATCGACAAAGCCGTGCTTAATCAGAAAACGATTCGCCGTCAGCGGGAAATGCCCCGGATAAACTTCCGCGATCTGATAAACCGAGCGGCTTCCGTTCGCCGAGTAATACGCATGCATCATGTGCGAAATAACGAGCGAAACGAACAAAACACCCGTAACGGCTCCCAAGGATTTTTTCCCGCAGCGGGAAGCCAAAGCGCACGCCGCAAACCAAAGCCCGACATTGGCTCCGACGACGGCTAAGCTGCCTGCCACCATCAACGCGATTTGCCCCGCCGTAAAAGTAAAGATTCCCGCTGCCCCGTCGCCGAAAAGCAAGTCCAGTACGAATCCGTTATAAACATGGTAGCGATACAATCCGAAAACGAAAGTATCGAGCAGGATGAGCGCTGTGCCCGCCGTTCCCGCTGCGACGGAGAGTACCGCCGCCACCGGTTTGCGCGGAAACAGGAGCGCCCACGGCAGACAACACACAGACCATGCGACCAGCCCCCACATCGCGAAATGCCCGAGCTGCGTGAACAGAGTATAGACCCAGCCCTCGCCGGAAAAATCAATGCTCAGCTGACGAAAATAATTCAGCGAAACCAATCCGACGAGCAAGCCCGACAAAATAAAAAAACAAGCGCCGCGCCTGAGCCCCAAACCCCGCGTTACCGGGCCGGAGACCATCGCCGAGCAAATGCGATTTCGAAGTTCACTTAGACTCTTTACCATTGGGAGAAAGATTGAAGCTAAATTTACTGAGCTCCGGAAAAATTGACCACGAAAAATTTGACCTCCGGGAAAATCATATCAAAATGGCAGGCAGTCCATGAAAGCACTGCGTCGGAGTCCTTATTTAATTTCGATTTGGTTTTTGAGCCTGATTGCCGCAATGATCCTGCTGGCACTGGGACGCCTGTCGCTTTGGTTCTTCGCCGCTCATGCGGATTTCTGGAACACGGAAACCCTGCTCGCCTGGAGCGTCGGTCTTCGCTTCGACATGATGGTCGCCGCCTACCTCGCGACACCGGTGTTGCTCTGCTGGCTCGCCTCGCTCTGCTTACCGAAACAAATAAAAAAACTGCTGAGAGCCGGCATCGCCGCCTCGCTCTCCCTCGGTCTCCTCCTAATTTTGACGGAAATTATCAATTTCGGCTTCTTCTGCGAATACCGCGACCAATTCAACGTCTGGGTGCTCGGCCTGATTAACGACGACGCCCAAGCCGTCGGACAAACCATTCTGAACGATTATCACTGGGGGCGCTACCTCTGCGCCATCGCCCTCCTCTTCGCCGCCTGGATCGTCCTTTTCAGGCGAGCCGCCCGAAAAGTGTTTCACTCCATCGCCAAGCTCCGCAAGACGCCGAAAACCGGAATCGTTTTCATCCTCATCGCACTCGCGACAGGTATCATTTTCTACCGGGGCGGAATCGACCGTCGACCGCCGCGCATGCGTGACGCCGCACCCTGCGACACGGAAATCGTCAACCACCTCGTACTCAATCCCGTCTATGCGCTCAAGCATGTCATCGTCGATCTTTGGCGGATTTCAAATAGCGGGCAAAAGCCGGAATTCGTACGCAATGTCCGCGAACAGGCGAAACTGCTTTACGGAAACAAAGCAGCAACGGCCCAAACCATCGACGAGCTGATTTTAAAACGCAACGAGCGACTCAATCCGAACGCTCCCGCGCCGAAGCAAATCTTCCTCGTCGTCATGGAAAGCTATGATCGCTGGCCCATGCTCGAGAAATATTCCGCATTGGGACTCAGCGATACGCTGCTCGCTCTGGAAAAATCCGGGGCCTCATCGCCGAATTTCGCCCCTGCGACCGGCGGGACCATGAGCTCTCTCACCTCCATCCTTTCCGGCATTCCCTTCATCGATTGCGCCCAAAACCACCGCCCGCGCGGAAGCGTCGCCCTCCCGACGGCCACCGCCGAAATTTTCAAGCGCCTCGGTTACAAAACGCGTTTCGCCTACTCCGGCTACGGCCTGTGGCAACGCGTCGAAGACTACGCTCGCCAGCAGGGCTTCGACGAAATCGTACTCGGGAGCGATGTCCCCGACTGTCCTTCAGAATACAAGGCAGAATGGGGCGTACCCGACGGTTTTCTTTTTTCCCACCTCGAAAAAATTGCCGAATCCGACGGCGACACGCCGGTCTTCACGCTCATCCTGACGGCGTCTAACCACCCGCCTTACAGCCTTCCGCTCGAAAAACTCGGCCACGAACACGTCCGCCTTCCCGCCGAACTCGAAAAAATCTGCAGCGGCCCCGCCGACATCAACACGCTTTCCCACTTCAAATACGCCGACCGAGAACTCGGAAAGTTCATCGACCAAATCACAAAGCAACATCCCGGAGCGGTCTTTGCCGTCACCGGCGACCATTTTTCCCGAAAATTCTTAAACGAGCATCCGACGCTCGCCGAATCCCGCCAAGTGCCCTTTGTCATCGCCGGAGCCGGTATTCCCGCCGGAACCAAGCTGCCCTTCGGGACCCACGTCGACATGGTGCCGACCCTGCTCGCACTCTGCGCCCCGGACGGATTCGAATACCCGAGTTTCGGAACCAATCTCTTTTCGAAAAACGCACGGGAACGCCGCTGTGCCTTCGGCGACTACCTGATCGTGCACGCCCGCGGCGGGTTCGTTTACAGCGGCAACTCAAGCGCCGCCAAACGCTCCGAAGTCCACTACGGACAAGCCGTCTCCGAAGACGCCGCCGCTCGCATGAAAGCCGAAATCGACGCCCTCCGCGCCCTCGCCTGGACCTATTTCGAAAAAGGCAGCGAGATTAATTAAGCCTACGGCAGTGAATGGCGAGTGGAAAATAGTTATGGAGCCAGAAGACCCCGAAGGGCTCAGAGAATGCGGACGAAAGCGCCTCGGGAATCGCGGATAATCTCGGTTTCGATACCGAATACCCGGGCAAGATTTTCCGGAGTCAGCACCGCTTCCGGCGCCCCCGAAAGGACGATTTTTCCGCGATCCATAACAAGTACGCGATCGGCAAAACGCATGGAAAGATTCAGATCGTGCAAAACAACGAATACGGCATTACCCGCTTCCGCCAATTCCCGCAGGCAACGCATGATTTCCGCCCGGTGCCGGAAGTCCAAAGCAGCAAGCGGTTCGTCGAGAAAAAATGTCGTCGGCGTCCCCGTCGGCGTAATGCCCTGGGCAAAGGTGCGCGCAATTTGGACGCGTTGGCGCTCGCCGCCGGAAAGCGTTGAAAGCCGCCGCCGAGCGAATTTTTCCAACCCCACGGTACGCAGTGCATTGGCCGCCACTTCGCGGTCGCGGCGCGTCTCTACGGCGTCCATCCACGGCGTGCGTCCGAGCAGGACGGTTTCTTCGACCGTGAAATCGAAAGCAGCCTGCGTCGATTGCATCATTACGGCACGCCGCCGCGCCAATTCCCGCGCACTCAGTGCCGACAAAGGAGCCTCCCCGCAAAAAACCGTTCCGGAATCGGGCTTTAATCCGCCCGCTAAGGCCCGCAAAAGCGTCGATTTCCCCGCACCGTTTTGGCCGAGTACAATCGTCAACTCTCCGGCGGGGACTTCGACGGAGACATCGTCGAGAATGCGGTTCCCGTTGCGGCAAACGACCAAATTTTTCGCCGAAAAGCTCATTCCGTCCTCCCCTCCCCTTTCATGAGTACGTACAGGAAGAACGGCGCTCCGATAATCGCCGTCACGACACCGATCGGCAACTCCGAAGCCCCGCCCGCCAAACGGGCCGCGACGTCCGCCGCAATCAGCAAAATGCCGCCGAGCAAGCCCGAGGCGGGAACGAGGAAACGATGCGAAGGTCCCGCCGTCAGGCGCACCAAATGCGGTGCCACCAAACCGACAAAGCCGATCATCCCGCCGACGGCCACCGCCGCGCCGACCATCGCCGCCGAAGTCCAAACCACGTAACGGCGCAAACGCGCCACGTCGATGCCCGCAAAATGAGCCTCGGCCTCGCCCAAAGCCAAAACATCAAGCTCGCGGGAGCACCGCGGCAAAATCAGCAAACCCAACCCGACCACACAGGCAGCCGGCAAAAGCAAAATCCATTCCGAGCGGTCCAGACCTCCGAGCATCCAAAACGTATAAAGGCGAATCTGGTTATCAGCGGCAAAATGAAGAATCAGGCCCGTCAACGCCGCAACCGCCGCATTGACCGCAATCCCGATGAGCAACATCCCGCCGATGCGACGGCGCCCCAGTGTTCCAGCAAGCGCCAAAACCAAAAACGTAATCGCCAGCGCACCGACCATCGCCGCAATCGGAAGCGCAAGCGCGTGAAACGCCACGGGAAGGCAGGCAAAAAGCGCCGACCCGAACGCAAAGACCAACAGGGCCCCGAGCGCACCGCCCGAAGACACCCCGATCAGGCCCGGATCCGCCAGCGGATTGCGAAATAACCCCTGAAGCGCCGCTCCCGCCGTTCCCAAAGCCAGACCGCAAATCAGCGCCGCAAGCGCCCTGGGCAGGCGGATTTCAAAGAGAATCGTTCGTGCCAAGTCCGAATCCTCGCCGGCCTTCAGCGCTCCCCAAATATCCGCCAAGCCCAACTCCGCCGTCCCCGCCGTACAGGAAAGGACGAGCGCAAGCAAAGCCGCAAGCGCCAAGGCCAAAAGCAGAATGATCGATTTACGTCCCACGAAATAAAAAACAGCAGTTTAGCCCTCTGCCGGAGCAATTTCAAATGCCGAAACAACGAAGTTGCCTTCGTTAGCACCAAGCCTCAAGCAAGATTCGCTAAACCCGCAAGTCTCCTCCAGAAATTCGTTTTTTAAAAGCCGGTCTCAAGCGTTCTTCCTGCCTGTTCGTCTGAACACGTGCGCCGGAGGCACATAAAAGAGGTTAAAGATTAAAGGTTAAAGCGCCCGAGACCATTCACTATTTACCGGTTTCTATTCACTGAGCGCCCCCACCTATCCGTTATCAGTTATCAACTATTCCTTCTTCCGCCCCCGGCACTCGCTTGATGCTCGATGCTTGGCGCTAATGTAATAATTCGGAATTCGCAATTGCCTTTTCGAGGCTGTGCGCCGGAGGTGCACTACATTGGATAACCGCGGGTACAGACACAGTCGGAACCCGCGGACAAGCGCTTTGCTCCATGCGCCGCTCGAAGACACGCTTACGCCTCTGACACTCCTGCGGCGCAATGGGGAACATGCTACGGCGCTCTCTTTCGTAGGCAAATCTTCTGAAAACGAATTTTTAGAGGCAGCCGCAATCATGCTCCTTTTAAAATCCCTATGCCTTTCTAAACAAAAAAAAACGCCGGGATTAACCAGCGTTAAAAATGGTGGTCAGGGGCGGGATCGAACCGCCGACACAGGGATTTTCAGTCCCTTGCTCTACCGACTGAGCTACCTAACCAAAAAATGAAAGAGTCTTTATAAAACTGTTTTTCCTGTTTTTTGTCAAATTATTTTTTCAGAAAAATTAAAATAAAGGGTGCGAATAGTGAGCGGTGAATAGCAAATAGTAAATAGGATGGCTTTCAAGCTCCCGAAAAGCACCTCTGGGAATTCGCTTTCAGAGACTTGAAACCTGCTTAAAAAACAAATTTTTAGAGACTACGAAACGATTAACGCTAAAAAAAACGTCCCCGCGATTGCGGAGACGTTTTTGTCGAAAGGCGTTCGATTAGATCGTGTCTTCGAGAACGGTCGGGACGAGGCCGGAGTTTGCACCGTTGGCGCCGATTGCGTCCTGATAGTTTTCGGAGCTACGCTTGCCGTCTGCGGAGCGGAATTGGTCTTCGTCGCTCAGGAGGTTAGCGTACTTGCGAACGGAGCCGTCAGCGAAAGCGATGAAGCCCGTGCCTGCGCCGAAGGGAGCGTTTTCGTCCCATTCACCGGTCGTTTGGAGGCCGCGGAGCCATGCGATCGGGTAAGCGGTCTTGCCGGCCTTCGGGTTCTTCTTCGTGTTAACGACGACTGCCCAGGAGATCGGCTTTACTTCGCGGAGCTGGTTTGCGCCGTCCGTGCCTTCTTCGAGGACGGTCTTCGGAATGTTTTCGCTGTCTACATTGTCATCGGAGGCAACGTACCAAACTTCAGCATCGACCAAGCCTGCGCGGCGGGCGAGAATTTCAGCAACGCTGGCGACCGAAGAGGCCTTGCCGCGTTCCGGTTCATCTCCGTCATTCGTGATGCGGCGGCCGTTGATGCCTTCCTGCATATAGGAAACGTAAGCCTTGGCAATCTGCCCGAGATTGTTGCTCGCAACGAGCTGACGAACCTTGTCCATACCGATACCGATGGTCGGAACGGCGAGAGCGGCGAGAATACCGATAATCGCAATAACGGTCAGGAGTTCAATGAGCGTAAAACCTTTACGGTTATTTTGGGATTTTTTCATAAGCTTTTGCTGATTAATTGGGGTTAAATGGGTTATGATGATTTTCAGAAATAATGCACTGCGGGGGCGCTTTGGCAAACAAATTCTTATGCAAGCGCCGCCCCGCCGTGAATTTTAATAGGGAAGCGGAAACTTCTGACAAAGCGTGCGTGCAATTTCGCGGGCTTCGGCAATCTTCGCCTCGTCGTGGATGTTGTTAATGACGAGCGTGATAGCCTTGGCAATGAGCTTCATTTCCGGTTCTCGCATACCGCGCGAAGTACAAGCCGCCGTGCCGAGGCGGATGCCGCTCGCCTGGAACGGGGAGCGCGTTTCGCCCGGGACGGTGTTTTTGTTCGTCGTGATGTTCGCGGCATCGAGGGCGAGCTGAGCGTCCTTTCCGGAGACGTCCGGATGGCTTCCGCGCAGGTCGACCAAGCAAAGGTGATTGTCCGTCCCGCCGGAAACGAGCTTGAAGCCCGCCGCCATCAGGTCTGCCGCCAACACCTTACAGTTGGAAACGATTTGGTGCGCATAGGCCTTGAATTCCGGCTTGAGCGCTTCGCCGAAGCAAACGGCCTTCCCTGCGATAACGTGTTCGAGCGGACCACCCTGCATTCCGGGGAAGACAGCCGCGTCAATCGCCTTGGCCCATTCCGCATTGCAAAGAATCAGGCCGCCGCGCGGACCGCGAAGGGTCTTGTGCGTTGTCGTCGTCACGAAGTCCGCATGTCCGACCGGAGACGGGTGCGCGCCGCCCGCGACAAGGCCGGCGATGTGTGCGATATCCGCCAGCAAGAGCGCCCCGTTCGAATGCGCGATGTTCGCCATGCGCTCGAAGTCGATGATACGGGCATAGGCCGAGGCTCCGACCGTAATCAGCTGCGGTTTTTCCCGCGCCGCCATTTCGGCGATTTCGTCGTAATTGATATAGCCGTCTTCGCCGACGCCGTAGTGGACGACCTCGTAGAGCTTTCCGGAGAAATTCACCGGAGCACCGTGCGTCAGGTGACCGCCGTGGGCAAGATTCATCGTCAAAATCTTATCGCCCGGCTTCAACGCTGCAAAGTAAACCGCCATATTCGTCTGTGAACCGGAGTGCGGCTGAACGTTGGCGTGCTCGGCACCGAAAAGCTGTTTTGCGCGATCGATAGCCAGCTGTTCGACCTTGTCCACCCATTCGCAACCGCCGTACCAGCGTTTGTTCGGATAGCCTTCGGCGTACTTATTCGTAAGGATGCTACCCTGCGCCTGCATGACGGCGGGAAGCGTAAAGTTTTCGGAAGCAATCAGCTCGATGTGCGACTGCTGGCGGGAGAGCTCGCCGTTGATATAGCCGGCAAGTTCCGGATCAAGCTGCTCAAGCGGAGTGGAATTAATCATAGCGTTGAATTTATGAAAATTACGAACGGGAAATAGGATCTCTTTAAGCCCTAATCGTTAAGCTTTCCCTTTAATCTCTAATCTTTCATTGCGCAAGCGCCCAAGTCTTCAATCTGGCCGACGCGGCGTTCGTGGCGCCCGCCTTCAAAGGCCGTGGAAAGAAACGCGTCGAGCATGTCCTTCGCATAAGCCGGAGCAATGAATTTTTGCCCGAAGCTGATGACGTTGCCGTTATTGTGCTGGCGGCAGAGTTTCGCCATTTCGACGTTGAGGCAGTTGACCGCGCGCACGCCGGGAACCTTGTTTGCGGCAATCGAAATGCCGACCCCCGTCCAGCAAACCAAGACACCGAATTCCGCCTTGCCGCAAGCAACGTCATGCGCCACCGAATGCGCGAAAAGCGGGTAATCGACGGAGTCCTTCCCGTGCGCCCCGTAGTCCGTGACCTCGTGCCCGCGGGAACGAAGGTATTCGGCGAGTTCCTGTTTAAGTTCAAAGCCTGCGTGATCGCTGCCGATGCTGATTTTCATAGCTAAAAGAATTTCCGCCACAATGGCAGGATTTCCGCCGCCCCGCAATTATGAAAAATCCCCTCGAAAATTACGGAATCACGACCGCGCACATCCGGCGGACGTAGTGCCGAAAGCATTCCCCGAAATTCGTAACGGATTCCTATTTAGTTTTTTCGAAAAAATCCGCGAATTTTGCCTACGGCGGTGACTGGCGAGTAGTAAGCAGAGCAATTTTTCGCTTACGATTCACCATTCACAGCTCACAGCCGCAGGCACGAGAAATGCTCGTAGCCGAAACCGTCAAACTGCGGGAAGGGTGCGCCCCCGGAGACGATACGACCGATGCGCGTCAACGGCGTTTGCGGGAAACGCTCGCGCCAAAGCGCCGTAAAGTCGGCTTCGAAGTCCGGAGCGACACAGAAAACCAGTTCGTAGTCTTCGCCGTCACAAAACGCGTGTTTAAGAGCAAGCTCGCGATTGCCGCCGGAAAGTTTTTGCGCGGCCTCCGAAACGGGAATCGACGCCCAGTCGAATTCCGCATGCATCCCGGCAGGGATCAACGCTTTCAAATCCTTCGCCAAGCCGTCCGTAATATCCATGCAAGCCCGCACTTTTTCGCGCGGGAACGAGGCCAAAAACCGCCCTTCCCCCAAGCGCGGCTCAAAGGCAAAATGCTTGTTTAAAATCGTTCCGCCGAGGCTTCCCGTGACAAAAATGGCATCTCCGGCCTCAGCCCCCGTCCGTAACAGAGGCGCCTCGTCGCAAAATCCGGTGAGCGCGAGTGTCGCGATGAAAAGCGGGCTTCCCGACGGAGCGGAGGCGAGATCGCCGCCGGCAAGCTCAATGCCGAGCGCATCGCAGGCCTGCGCCATTCCCGCGTAAAAATCTTTGAGCCACGCGAGTTCGACATCCCGGCTCATCACCAGCGATAAAACCGCATCGGACGGCACGCCGCCCATCGCCGCAATATCGCTCGCGTTGCGCTTTATCAACTTCGCCCCGGCGTCCTGCGGGGAAACACTCGCGTCAAAATGCTTGGAAAAAATCACGCTGTCGGTTGTCACCAGACGCTGCGCGGCCCCGTGTTCGTTCGGCAAAACGGCGCAATCGTCTCCGATGCCGCGCGGCGCCGGATGTGCCACCCGCGGAAACGGCGCAAGCCAGCGGGCGATTTCCCGCAGAAGGCCGACTTCCCCGAGCGCTCCGATACTCGCCGAAGCCTACGCCGTAAAAGGATACCGGTTGCTCATTGCCCGCCCTCCGCGCAAAGATGCTGGATGAGGGTTACCAGGCCGAGCGAAAACAGGATGAGCCCGGCGACAATCTCCATAAAACGCTGCGGCAGCTTCCTGAAAATGCGGGAAACGCCGAATGCCCCCAACACCCCGAAAAACGTGACGCCGCCGATAATCGCCGCCGCCGGAAGAACATCCGCCAGCCCGACATCCGAGCCTGCAAGGCAACGCATCCCCGCGCCGACCACCAACGCATCGATACTCGTCGCCACGCCGACCGCCAAAAGGCGCTTCATCCCAAGTACGCACTTCCCGCAGGAACACTCAACATCCCCCGAAGCCGCGTCTTCCTCTTCCTGCTTAAAAATCGCATTGTAAATAATCGTCCCGCCCAACGCACCGAACACGACAAAGGCGATCCAATGATCCCACGCCTCGCACGAGCGCAACACTCCCGATGCCGCGACAAAACCGATCACCGGCATCAGGGCCTGAAAAAATCCCGTCGAGACCGCAAGCTTCAGAGCCGCAGACGTCCGCCCCGTACGAATGAGCACGCCGTAAGAAAACGCAACAATCATTGCATCCGAGGCCAAGGCAAACGCAATACCGAGTGTCTGAAGAGAGTCCATAAGGTATGAATCTACCCGCCGCCGCGTCCGACGACAATTTTTTAATCAAATACAAAAAAAAGAGCGCCCCCGAAATCAACGGAAGCGCCCTGCTTTATCCTAATCTTCAAGGAATCTACTCGCGGAAAAGCGCGACGTCCGACCACTCGCCCATGACGCGGCCGTCCACACGAACCTTCCCCCAGGCCTTCTGCGCTTTCTTTGCGAAAACATCCATAACGGATTGCTGCTCGCTTGCAAGAATACCGCTCAAAGCCAAAACGCCGCCTTCCTTGACCGAGGCAATGAGATTGTCGGCATAAATGCAAAGGACATCACTAATGATGTTGGCCAAAACGACATCGCGTTCGCCCGCCGAGCGCAGGCCGCTTTCCAAGCCTTCGTGAACAAAGGCGACGGCGGATTCCGGCAATTTGTTTTTCCCGCGGTTTTCTGCGGAAACCTCCACGGCCTCCGGATCGCGGTCGAAACCGTAAACGCTTTGAGCTCCGAGCTGGGCCGCCGAAATAGCAAGAATCCCGGAACCGCAACCGGCGTCCGTGACGGAAACCGTTTCGGGCGCGTGCGTGTCGAGGAATTCGACCAGGCGCATCCCGCAAAGGCGCGTCGTCGGGTGATCGCCCGTTCCGAAGGCCAAGCCCGCATCGAAATAAACGACGGCTTCTCCGGCGGGAACGGCGTATTCCGCACGGCGCCACTCGGGCACCCAGTGCAGGCGGCCGAAATTCCACGGATGCAGATTCGCCTTGTAGGCTTCTTTCCAGTCGCGGTCTTCCAACGTTCCGACAAGCGGCTTTTCCGGAAGCATTTTAAAGGACTTACGCAAATCCGCCCAAGCATCAAAGGCCTCGGACTCGCTGTCGAAATAGCCCATCAGCACATGCGGCGCGCCGACTTTTTCGTGGAAAATCAGCCACGGAGAGCGCACTAATTCACAGAAAAAATCCTCGAGCGGTTGCGCCAAGGAAGCCTCAATTTCACAACGTGTTTCGATCATTTTCGAGCAATGTAGATAGTTTTTTCAATTACGCTTCGCCGAGACTGATTCGACGAATGACATCGGGAAGAATCTTGTGTTCCGCCGCGTGAATCTTCTGTGCGAAGCTTTCCGGCGTATCCGTCTTTTCGCGGCGAACCACCGCCTGGTCGATAATCGCCCCGCCGTCGACCGCCGAATTGACGTAATGAACCGTGCATCCGCTGACCGCAACGCCGTAGCGCCACGCCTGGCCGATTCCGTCCAAGCCCGGGAACGACGGCAAAAGCGACGGGTGCAGGTTGATAATCCGATCCGGAAAAGCCTCGAGCAACGGCGCCTTCAGCACGCGCATAAAGCCGGCAAGCACAATCCAATCGGCGCCCGCAGCCTTAATCGCTTCCGCGTAAGCGGCTTCGCGCTCCGGAGAAAACTTGGTCTTAAACGGTCCCGGATCCAAAAACGTCGCAGGGACACCGTAGGTCTCGCCGTGCGAAAGAATCTTCGCTCCGGGAATATCGCAGAAAATAGCCACGGGCTCCGCCTTACCGAGCGTTCCCGCGCGATACGCCTTGAGAATTGCTTCTGCATTACTGCCAGTTCCGGAGCCGAGGATTGCGAATTTCATGAAGACAGAAATTACTCCCCTTCCCGCACGAATGCGAGAGAATTTACTCACCGGAGACTTCGACGAAACAAGAACGCAACTTTCCCGCTCCGCAAAGAGCAAGACAGACGCGCAGGACTATTTCGGAATCATGCCGCCCGCAGGAGACGGCAAGGCGCTTACATTTGACCGTTCTATGCAGAAACAGGACAAGTCGGCGATTTCAGCGCTGTAGAGAGAACGGAAAGCCGTCACAGATAAAACCGGAACGGATTAAGCGAGACGATGCCGAACGAGGCGGATGAATCGCTGTGCATGCGCGTGGTGGCGCCGAAGGGCGCATAGTCATAGTGCGCACCGATCCCGTTGGCATTCATCCGGTAAAACACGTCCGAGACGTTTTTGTTCCCGTCGAAGGCGTAAAACAAGTTCAAGCTGTTCGGCGCGTAGCGGATGAAGATACTAAAAACGTCTATTACACAACGTCTACAAATCATCTTCCTCCAGATCCAAGTTGCCAACAAACACTTCCAGGCTTTGTCCGATATATTTCTTTTCCCATCGTCCTGTATGTTTCCAAGCAGTTAGGTCGAATGACTCCTTAGCAAGGCAAACCTCATCTCTCTCAGGGTCCCAGCAAATGAGATATTCGTTAACTTCATATTCTGCGAAATATCCAAGACACCAGAGCGAAAGCTTTTTCTGATACCATGGCACGCTCCAAATAAAAATCAGATTATCCGTTTCAGATATTTTTTCTCCAAATACCGCTTCCTGATTAAAACTCTTCCAACTAAAAAGGTTTTCATCATTCTTTAATTCGTCGAAAAACGCTTTTACCGGCGAAGGCAGCCTATTTTCTCGGAAAAAGTTTTTTGTGAGAAGCTCGTACTTCTTAACGCAGTACAAAAAAGATTTCCAAATAAAGTAAGCCCCTATCGCGCACCAAATAAGAATTTGCAATGGTTTATAGCCTGATCCTTCCGATATATTCGCAGCAAAATATTCCATAGTGAGAGTTCCTATTTTGAACGCCTGTTTTTTGTATCAACAATAAAAATCACCTGCCGAATTCCTTTTATTCCTATCGAAAGCGTAGAACAGGTTCAGGCTGTTCGGCGTGCAACGGAACACCAACGGACGCGCCGCGGCGTTTGTCCAACGCACCGGACAGTTTTCGGAGTTGTATTCGACAGCCCACGCCCCCGTGGAAGTCTGAACCGAAGTCACGTTTCCATCTACATCGTAGCTCGGATTAAACACAAAAGATTCGAAAAACAATTGCTGTGTGTAAAATTATTAATCTCCATCATCCTTACATGTCTCCGCCTTGCAACTCATTTTTTTCTGTTTTATTTTGTCGCCGGAATATACCAAAAACTCCCCGTCAATGTCATAATGACAGATAGCGGAAAATCAACAGCAACTGCGGCGGCAACGGCACAACTCGTTTGAAACGCAGAGTTCGGCATCGTCTCTTCCCTCACCAACGGCATTGCCGGATACATTTCAGATGGTTGCGCATCTAAAGACGGATGAAAATCTTTCGGGGTACACCCTAATGATTCAAAAGGAATCGGAGTCAGTTTGGATTCGTCAATATTTTCACAGATAGAATATGTCGGCAAAAGAAACTCGTGCGAAGCGTCCACGGATACAAAGGCGCATTCCGTAGTAGAGGTGGGAATTTCTCGGTAAAAACACCCGCCGAAATATGTCCCCGGCATCGCAATTTTTGCGAAGGTGTATTGTTTTTCAAATGGAGCAACGGGACATTTCAATAGTATTTTTTCGCCATACGAAAACGCAACTTTCGCGCGAGAAATCACTGCAAAGTAATAGACAGT
>JAFYWY010000075.1 GCA_017546455.1 Opitutales bacterium | reverse complement strand
TTTTTTCTTAGCGGCAAGCGGATTTTAGCCCTCAAATTTCCGGATTTTCAAAAAAATGTGAGCAAAAACGAGAAATAAAATCCGATTTATTCCCGCACGAGAGCTGAGTTTTCGCGTTTTGTCCGACGGTTTTCGAAAGCGTCTACTTTGGACAGAACTCTTTTTTTAATACTAATCATGAAAACAAAAGTTAAATTCGTATTGTCAACTCTCGTCGCGGCCGCCGCGATGAATTCAACTATGCTTGCCGCCGACGAGATTTTTTATTACGTCAGCAGCGACTATAATTCTTCTACGGAAGGCTGGGGGAAGACCCATTTCAGTAGCTATGCGGGTGCCTATGCCTATGCGACGGCAAATAATAGCGGTGCTACGATTGTTGTTGAAAATACGAACACTACCAGTGGTAATACCTTCGATAATAATCACCAAAACTACAGCAAGCTCGCAGTGGAAGTAGAAGGTGGAGCAGTGGTCGGCAATGCAGCCAGCAAGTGGGACATGACCTATAAGGTGACGGTTAAGGCCGGCGGAAGCCTTGAAATGGCACGTCCTGCAGATGCCAGTGTTAGTAACGTCCACCTCAAAAATGCATTGACCATTGGTGAGCGCAATAGCACCCAAAAAGCGTACCTTCATTTTCTTAGCGATTCGTATCAGGACGGGGATATCAGCATCCGCTATAACGGCTCCCTTACGGCATACAATGCGGATATTACCGTTCAAGACCTTGATGCACAGGGTAAGATGACTCTCGAGGATTGCACCGTGAAAGTCGATGGTGCTTTTGCGACTGCGACTTCGTCTCTTTACAAGACAACATTGAATCGAGTTCAGATGACGGTTGGAGGAACTCAAATCTCCGGAGGACTGAGTGATTTCTCTGGTGGGGCCACGAATCTGTTGGGGAATTTTTCGATGACCGACTCAACGCTCACGTTCGGAGAGAAGGCAGTTGTAACGATTGCAACCGCTAAGTTTTTGGGGGGGAAGACGGTGCTTACGAATTCGTCCATTAGTGCGGGAACGATTGTGTGCGATGCGAATATTACGATTAATGGCGATTGCCGTCTGACAGCGGAGTCTATTACCGGCAATAAAAAAATTGTTGTTTCGAAAGGTGCGACCTTGACGCTTTCTTCGAGCAGCCTGCTTGCGATGGTTGACAACAAGAATGGAGGCACTGGTAACATTAGCTTCAATAAGGTTGAGGCTGGGAGCCAGGTCAAAGATGTGAACGAAATCACGCTCAAGAATGCAGACGGGAAGGCGGTTGAGCTTTCTTCCGGGACGGGAACCATTACTGTCAACGAGGCTTCGGAAATTACGGATGCTTCGGAAATCAGCGCTATTGAGGCTGTCTCCGGCGGAGTCGTTCTTGCTGCTTGGTCGTTCGATATCGACAACGGAGAAGGAGAGAACAAAACCGGCGTTACGGTGACGATGGACGTCGGCGAAGGGCAAGTTCTTGAAAGCCTCCGTATCCTTCACGAAGAAAACGGAGAATGGACGGACGTTACGTCTGTTGTTACGGACAAGAAGCTGGAAAACGGCAAGCTTTCGTTTACGGCGAAGGATTTCTCCGGTTACGCGGTTGCCATGCCGGAGCCGTCGATGTTCGGTTTGATGGCGGGCTTGGGTGCTTTGGTGCTCGTCGGTACGCGCCGTCGCCGTCGCTAATAGATAGCTTAAAGCTTAGAGCTTAAGGCTTAAAGAGGAGCGTTCCTGCAGGGTAACTTGCGGGAACGCTTTTTTTATTCTGCGTTATTCTATCCCGTTGTGAGAACATGTGCGCCGAAGGCGTACTACATTGGATAACCGCGGGTGTAGGCGATAGCCGCAGCCCGCGGATAGGCGTGCGTCGCTTCTTTAACCTTTAATCTTTAATCTATCTCCCCTGGCGGGGAGGTACTTCAGGAGCGCTTTTTGCTTGAATTCAAACTTGCTCCGGCGCGGGAACGGGGTATCATTCCAAGATTTTATATCTGCTTAATTTTACTCCTAAATTTATGCTAAACACATGTATATTGGCTCAGGCAGCGGCAGAGTCTGCCCAGAGTGTGATGAGCATGCTCGACGTCGTGCTGTTTTGCGTGGCGGTCGTGGGTGTCATCGGACTCGGTATCTACAAAGCACGCCCGAAAAAAGTTGAGGGCGAAGAAAAGAAGGACACGAGCGCGGCGGATTACTTTCTTGCCGGGCGCGGTTTGTCCTGGTGGCTCGTCGGTTTCTCGCTGATTGCCGCGAATATTTCGACGGAGCAGTTCGTCGGGATGTCCGGCCAGGCGGCAGACTGGTTGGGGCTTGCCATTGCCGGTTATGAATGGCTCGCGGCGATTACGCTCGTCGTGGTGGCGTTCTTCTTCCTTCCGAAGTTGTTGCGTTGCGGCGTTTACACGATTCCGGAATTCCTGGAAACGCGCTACAACCTGGCTTCGCGCTCCATCATGGCGATTTGTACGCTCCTCATCCTCGTCGGGGTTCCGACGGCGGGCGTTATCTTCGCGGGGGCAAAGTGCATCGCGGTCTTCTTCTTCGGTGCGGAAGGCGTTACGGGCGTTGACTTCAATATGCTTGCCAACGGCGCATTTACGCTGGGCGGCCTGGTTGACGGCAACATCCTCATCGGCTGTATCATCATCGCTCTTTGTGCGGCGGTTTACGTTTTTGTCGGCGGTCTGAAGGCCTGCGCCTGGACGGACCTCATCTGGGGTTCGGCCCTCATTCTCGGCGGCGGCGCGGTGGCTTACCTCGCGATTACGGCACTTGCGAATGCGGATCCTGCGCACCTCATCCAATCGGCTTCGGCCAATTCCGGCGCGACGGTTGAAGGTCTGCAAAATGCGGGCGGCATCGATCGCTTCCTCCAACTCAATGCGGGTGACGCCGTTAGCGGCATGAACTCCATCGGCGGCAAGCTCCACATGATTCGTCCGGCGGACGACCCGTCGATTCCGTGGACGGCGCTTCTGCTCGGTCTCTGGATTCCGAACTTCTTCTACTGGGGCTTGAACCAGTACATCATGCAGCGTACGCTCGCATCGAAGTCTGTCGCCGAAGGTCAGATGGGTATCGTCTTCGCGGCGTTCCTCAAGCTCATCATTCCGTTTGTTGTCGTTATTCCGGGCATCCTCGCCTATAACCTGTTCCGTGACGACCTGAAGGTCAGCGCCGATACGAAGAATGCGGCGGCGATTGCTGCGGTTGAAAAATCCGCGGACGTGGACAAGACCGTTTACTTCGTGACGGGCGAGTACATGCTCCAGAACTACGAAACG
This sequence comes from Opitutales bacterium, assembly GCA_017546455.1. Lineage (GTDB taxonomy): Bacteria > Verrucomicrobiota > Verrucomicrobiia > Opitutales > UBA953 > Spyradosoma. Next base: position 16,248 of record JAFYWY010000075.1, on the reverse strand, counting down.
GGTATTGCGCTTATCGAGAAGAATATCGCCGCTTACAACAAGGCGAATCCGGATAAGCCGCTTACGCAGGAATACCTCAACAAGGAAATCGTTCCCCATGTAAATGCGTTGCTCGAAGACATCAAGGACGACAAGACGACGCTTGCCGACCGTATTCCGCTTGCCCAAAAGGTTGCGGACTGGAACGCGGACACCTTTGTCGCGAATGCTCAGCAAAACGGGCTGAAGGTTTCCTCGAAGCTCGTCGGCTTTGACTACGACGCGGCGTTCCCGACGCTTCTCAAGAAGCTTATGAAGCCGGGCATCACCTGGTTCGTGCTCGCGGCGCTCTTCGGTGCGGTCGTTTCTTCGCTCGCTTCGATGCTCAACTCGGCATCTACCATCTTCACGATGGACATCTACAACAAGATTGCGAAGAACGCTTCTCCGGAAAAGCTCGTTTCCGTGGGTAAGGTCGGCGTCGTTGTCTGCGTGCTTATCGCGTTGGGCTTGGCTCCGTTCCTGAACAGCCCGATTTTCGGCGGGATTTTCAACTTCATTCAGGAATTCCAAGGCTTCATCTCGCCGGGCGTGCTCTGCGTGTTCCTCTTCGGCTTCTTTGTTCCGAAGTGCCCGCGCGTGTTCGGCTGGCTCGGTATCGCGGTTAACGCGGTGCTCTACGGCGCGCTGAAAATCAGCATGCCGGAAATGGCCTTCCTCAACCGTATGTCCATCTGCTTGATCGTCTGTATCGTTATCGGTGCATTGCTCACGGCTTGGAATGCGGCTCGCGGCGGCCAGGCTATCCTCGTTCCGGCAAAGAACGAAGTGCCGCTCGAAGGCTCGGGCAAGGCGAAGGCATTCGGCGCATTTGTCGTCGTCGCCACCGTCGCGCTCTACATCCTCTTCTGGTAATCGTTACCGAAGACAAAATAAAAAGCGTTCCCGCTTTACGGTGGGAACGCTTTTTTTAGGGTACGTGATACTCCTGCTGTCACGGCATTTTTCCTTTATTTTTTTGAGAGTAGGGAGAATAATACCCTCATGTTCTTTCCAAGAGCGGAGCTGCTAACTCCGCCGCGGTTCCTACGGTCTGAGGAGCTTCAGAATCGCCTCGATGATTTGAAGAATCACGAGTACGAGCTGAAGTCTTTCAACTTTCAGTCGCCGCTTTTGTTTGTGTTTCTTACCCACAAATTGTCTTGGAAAGAACGAAAAGGGCATGGTTGAGATTTATTTCTCAATCATGCCCTTTAATTTGCGCAAAATTCGTGTTTTGCCAAGATTTTATTTTGACTTATTTTTAAAGGTTGCAAGGCAAAGGCTTTTATTCGGCTTGCTTTAAAAGCCTGTTATTTTTTCGTGCTTTTCGCCGGAGGAGCTTTTGTATTTAATCGGAAGAAACACAAATTATTTTTCCGCTCAACCACTAATTATGCGCTTTAAAATTTCCGTTCCCGCAACCAGTGCCAACGTCGGCCCGGGATTCGACGTTATGGGTGTTGCCTTCGACATGTTCAACCGCTTTACCTTTGAAACCGGCGGCGAGGGCTTGACGATTACGGGTTGCGAACCGGAATTCGCAACGGCGGAGACGAACCTTGTCTATACGACGCTCGTCAAGACGCTGACCAGCTACGGGCGCCAGGTCCCGCCGCTGAGCATCCATTTTGACACCGACTTGCCGCTTTGCAGCGGTCTCGGCTCCAGCTCCACCTGTATCGTCGCGGGGATTATGGCGGCCAATCAAATCGCCGGACTCAATTTCGACAAGGCGGAAATCCTGCGTATTGCTTCGCTGATCGAAGGTCACCCGGATAACGTTGCGCCCGCAATTCTCGGCGGATTTGTTGCCGCGATCATCGAAAACGATTTCGTTTACTGGCACGTTTACCCGATTTCGGACGCCATCAGCTTTTACGCGCTGATGCCGGATGTACGCGTCTCAACGGAAGAGGCGCGCGCAATTCTCCCGCGTTCCTACGGGCTTTCGGATTGTATTTACAACATGTCCCGCATTCCGATTTTGCTGGAAGGCTTGGAAAAGGCCGACGTCCAGCTCATCCGAGCGGGTTGTAAGGACCGCATTCACCAGAGCTATCGTCTCAAGCTCATTCCCGAAGGCGAAAAGGTTTTCAACTTTATCAAGGAATCCGACAACGCCGTTACCGCCTATGTCTCCGGCGCGGGTCCGACGATTGTCGCGGTGGTTAAAAACGACGACGACGGCTTCGGTAACGAAATCGCCGATTTCTGCGACACGCTTTCGATTCATTGGCGCGTGCGTAAGATGCACGTTAACAAGCTCGGCGCGACGGTTAAAGTGATTATCCCCTAATATTTTCGGGAAAAAACTTGCGATAACGAATAACAAGCATTGAATTTTAAGTCATCATGAGTATCGGACAACAACTCAAAGAAGCGCGTGAAAAACTCGGATTCGACGAACGCAGCGCATCCGACCGCACGCATATTCGCCGTCATTACATCATCGCGATGGAAAATGACGATTTCGATTCTATCGACCTGGCGCCCGTCTATCGCGTCGGTTTTCTTCGAATTTACGCCAAGCTGCTGAAGCTCAATGCGGATGCTCTCGTCTCGGAATTCCGCGAAACGCAGAATGCGAAGGCTTCGGGAACGCGTAGCCCCTTCCGTTTGCCGCCGATGCGTCCGACGAGTGCGGAAACGGCTGACGGCGAAGATGCGTTTTCGACGACGTTCCCGCCGCCGAGCACGGCCCGCGTGCCTCGCAAGTTCGCCATTTTGGGAGTCGTAATCGCCGTTGCCGCCATTGCGCTCGTTTCGGTGCTTACGCTGAAGAGCTGCAGCTCCGATGGCGCTTCCGCCAACGATGCGGCGGCGCTCGCAGACGGGGAGGATGCCAATACGCCGGCCTACGAAATCGAAATTACGACCAACAATTCGCAGAAGGTCACGATTTACGAACAGTATAAGGATTGGGACAAGAACAACGGCAAGCCGATTGCCGGAGCCGTGATTCTCGATGAATTTATTCCCGCCGGCCGCGCTAAGAAAATTACGGGCCGCGGCAAGCTCTACATCCGTGAGGAAGTACTGAAGGGAAGCAAGATCAAGTATCCGTCCAAGGAATCTTTTGACAACGCGGGGAACGCCGCTCTGATTCCGCTCGGCGCCAAGCCGCGTCAGATGAGCGGAACGACCAGCACTGCGTGGCTGATTGACCCGGACCTCTAAGTCGTCTGCGTTTCTTTCAAGGACCGCTCCCGCGTGTTGCGCGGGAGCGGTTTTGTTTTCCGTTTTCGTCGCGGATGCCTGCCGCAAAGCGACTTGCGGAAAGCGAATCATTTTGCGAAACTTTTTCCGCGCTTTTGCGTTGTCCCCCGAAACAAGAGCACGCATGCTTTAGAACACTCCTTTTCCGCAACCGACAAAAATTTTCATCGTGATTACCGCCGAAACCCTCAGCAAGATTTTCCCCGAGATTACGCCCGAGCAGGGCCTCGATGTTTTGGACGCGCCCCTGGAATTACGCTGCCTGCGTATTTCGGAAATTACGGGCATGACGACGACGCATGTTGCCGAGAAGCTTGCCGAGCACGGCGGTTTGCCGTTTGTCTCGCGTTTTGATTTGGCGAGTGATGCCACGGCGTTCCCGTTGCGCCTGATTCACGAGTATCAATGCCTGCCCGTGAAAAGCGACGAAGATTTGTCGGGCAAGACCCTGACGCTTGCCGTCGGCTGGTTGCCGGAAGCGCGGATGGAAGCGTGGGTTTACGCCCTTTACGGAAAGCGTCCGAAATGGGTGATGGCGATTCCGGACATGATTTCGGAGACGATCAACAAGCGCTTCGGCGTCGGTTCCGGTTCGCTCGACGAAGCGATGCTCGATGATTTGGCGGAAGAAAAAATCGAGGACGAAGAAGATGAAAACGCCGCGATTATTCGTTTCGTTAACGAAATTATCCAGAAGGCGGCGAACGACCGTGCGACCGACATTCACTTCGAGCCGCAAAAGGAAACGCTCGTCATCCGTTACCGCATCGACGGCGAGCTTGTGCCCGTGAACGTTCCGGACAATCTGGTGCGCTTCCAGGCGGCGATTATTTCCCGTATCAAGATTATGGCGCGCCTGAATATTTCCGAGCGCCGCCGCCCGCAGGACGGACGTATCACGTTCACGCAGCAGAACGGCGAGACCATCGATATCCGCGTTTCGACGCTGCCGACGCTCTACGGCGAATCCATTTCATTGCGTTTGCTCGGTACGAAGTCGCAGTCACTCGCAATCGGCGATCTCGGCTTCCTCCCGGAAGACGAAGCGTCCATCAACGCGCACCTGAAGCTCCCGCACGGGATTATCCTCGTCACCGGACCGACGGGCTCCGGGAAATCGACCTCGCTGACGGCCTTCCTGCGCCGCATCAACACGCCGAATTTGCGCCTGATGTCGGTCGAAGACCCCGTCGAATACGAAGTCCCCGGCGTCAATCAAACTCAGGTGCAGAGCGAAATCGGACTCAGCTTTGCAAACGTGCTCCGCAGTATTTTGCGTCAGGACCCGGACGTCGTTATGGTCGGGGAAATCCGTGACGGCGAAACGGCGGACATTGCGATTCGCGCGGCGTTGACGGGTCACCTTGTTTTGTCCACGCTTCACACGAACGACGCTCCGGGCGCGCTGACGCGTTTGACGGACATGGGCATCGAGCCCTTCCTCATTGCCTCGTCGGTCGAAATGATTATCGCCCAGCGCCTCGTGCGCCGTCTCTGCCGCCGTTGCTCCCGCCCGGCGCATTACGATATGGCCTACGTCAAATCCTGCCTGGTGGCACTCGGATTGGATCCTGCGCTGGCACCGGAAATTGCGACGGCTCGTGTCCCGGACGGTTGCGAATACTGCCGCGGCATCGGCTATCGCGGGCGCGTCGGGATTTTCGAAATTCTTCCGGTGTCGGAAAAAATCCACGATCTTATCGTCGAAAAGCGCTCCGCCAGCGAAATTCGCGAGCAGGCGGTTCGCGAGGGTATGCGCTCGCTGCAGCAATGCGGCTGGGAACAGGTCAAGCGCGGCATCACTTCGCTGGAAGAAATCATGAATTACGCGCAACACGCCGAGTCGCTTTAATGCTCGGCTGTTCGCGGTTTTCCCGAATACAAAAATCCCCCGAAGCTCAAAGCCCGGGGGATTTTTGTCACCGGAAGGTTTTATTTCCAGTAGAAAACGAGCTGGGCGTAATACGTCGTGTCCAGGTGGTCGTTTGCCGTCGTGCGGGAGCGGTATTCGTTTTTCATTCCGATGCGGAAGTACATCTGCTCAAGTTCCTTGACCGCGAGCTGGAGGTAGGTTTCGTGGAAGATGTAGTAGTCGCCCGTAAAATTATCGAAGCCCGGCACGTAGCTGAGCTCGGTGACGAGCTTGCCCCAGGACCAGCTGCAGTCATGGGAGAGACCGAAGTCGAGACCGACGGTGTTGGTGTCGTCGTGTGCCGTGAAGTTGCCGGTGTAGTCTTTGTAGGCTTCGTAGCGGTACGAAATACCGCCGCGCAGCGCCAAGTGCCAATTGTCTTCGTTGATGAGCTTTACGCCGAAACCGGCCGCGCTCGTGTCGAAAAAGCGGATGTTTTGCACGCGGTCAAAGCCGAGATCGGAGCGCGCGTACCAGAACCAGGGTGCGTAGAATTCGGACGACCAGTCGGCGCCGACGTGGAGATTGTCCGTCGATTTCGTCCATTCGTTCGTGCCGGTGTCTTTCATTTTCCCGTAGTTGTACTTCGCATACAGTTTGAGGGCGTTTTCGACGTTTTTCAAAAGTGCTTGGGCGTACATGCCGCCGGCGAGGCTTTCCGAGTTGCCGGTCGTTCCGGTCAGCGAGGCGCCGACTTCGTATTCGCTCGTGTAATTAAATTTTTCGGCTTCGAGTTCTTCCGGGCTTTTGCCGTCGAGGAGCCACGAGCTGGTAATGACGGAGACCGGAATCGGGGTCCCGCCGATCATGATTTCGCCTTCGACGGTCGTCGGCGAGAAAGTTCCCGTGTGCGTTTTGCCGTCGGCCGTGCGGACGTTGAGCGGGGTATTGCTCGAAACGGAGAGGACTTCGCTTTGCTTGACCTTGCTTTCTCCGCCGTTGTCCGACGGATTTTTTACCGTGATGACGCCGCCGTCGATGGCGGTGATTTCACCGACGATGACGGTGCCGTTTTTGCAACGGATTTCGTCGGCGAAAAGCGTCCCTGCGGCGAGGAGAGTGCCGGACGCGATCAGGGCGGGGAGGAATTTTTGGGTATTCATGATAATAGACGTAGATTGAAATGGGTTTTATTGCTGCAAGGGGCTTCCACGCATCTTAGCCGATGTAGCGTTCGATGCGGGAAAGGACTCGGGCGGTCGCGCCCTGGTTGTCGGCGTGCCAGGCCTTTTCGGCGGCGGACATGCGTTCGCGCTTGGCCGGGTCGTTTAGGAGCGCGCAGAGCGTTTCGGCGGCGGCGTTACCGTCGCGGACCTTGATGGCGGAACCGATGTCTTCGAGCGCGCGGCAGACGTCCTTGAAATTCGTCATTTCCGTGCCGTAAACGAGCGGGACACCGATAGCGGCGCATTCGATCGGGGTTTGTCCGCCCTTGTTCGGCAGAAGGCTTTTCCCGACGAAAGCGACCGTAGCGATTTGGCTCAGGCGGCGGAGTTCTCCCGTGGTGTCGGCGATGCAGATGTCGGTGTCGGCGGGAACGTCTTCGGTTTTAGTTTTCGAGCGTAAATACCAACGGAATTCGCTGTTTTCGAGCAGGGCGGTGATTTCGGAGCGGCGTTCGGCGTGGCGCGGAACGATTAGGAGTTTCAGAGCCGGATTGCTTTGGCGCGCGCGGCGGAAGGTGTCGATCATGACAGCTTCTTCGCCCGGCCAGGTTGATGAGCCGAGGAGCACGTCTCCGGCTTTTCCGGCGGAAACGCTCGGGGCGAAGATTTCGCGGTAGAGCGCGTATTTCTCGGATTCGCCGAGGGTTTCACCGCCGGCGGCGTCGAATTTCATGTTGCCGGTAAGGGCGATTTTGTTTTCGGGAACGCCGAGTTGGAGGAAGCGCTGGAAGTCGTTTTGCGTGCCGGCGCAGATGAAGTCGATTTGTGAAAAGATCCGGCGGGCGACGGCTCCCGCTTTTTGGTAACGGCGGAAGGATTTGTCCGAAAGGCGGGCGTTGACGAGCAGGACGGGAATGCCGCGGGAGCGTGCCTGATGCAGGTGCTCCGGCCAAAGTTCACCTTCCATTTGAACGACGAGCGTCGGCGCAAAACGCTTCCACGCCTTACGCGAGAACGGCCAAAAATCAATCGGGAAGCACGCGTATGCCGTGACGAGATCGGCGTATTTGTCGCGGATGATTTTGTAGGCGGTGCTGGTGGTCGTCGTCAGAATGACTTCGACGTCCTTGCGCTCCTTGAGTTTTTTCAGGAGCGGGGCAACGGCTTCGGTTTCGCCGACGGAGACGGCCTGAATCCAGATGCGCTTAACGCCGTTTGCGGGGGCGGGCAGAGCGGGGACATTCCCGAAACGGTGGGAGAAGTCCTTGCCGTAGCCGCCGCGCTTGAGCATACGCCCGACGTAATACGGGCTCATGAGAAGGAGGAAGGGGAGAATAAGAATGCGATAGAGCCAAATCATGGGAAGATGAATTTCCCGAAATCTATCGTTCCGTCGGCATTCCCGCAATTATAAAGCTTTCCGCATTGACGAAGCGGGGGCGTCGGCGTAAATTTTTCCTACGAATTTACCCTTTCGTTCAAATTCAATATTCACAACTCAAACAAATACTATGAAACCGACACTCCTCGTTCTTGCAGCAGGTATGGGCAGCCGCTACGGCGGACTTAAGCAGATGGACCCGATGGGCCCCTCCGGCGAAACGATCCTCGACTACTCCGTTTTTGACGCCGTTCGCGCCGGCTTCGGTAAGGTCGTCTTCATCATTCGCCCGGACTTCGAAGAAGCTTTCCGCGAAATGATCGCCAAGAAAAACCTTCCCGTCCCGGTCGACTATGCGTTCCAGACGCTCGACAAGCTTCCGGAAGGCTTCAGCGTTCCCGAAGGCCGTGAAAAGCCCTGGGGCACGACGCACGCAATTCTCTGCGCAAAGGGCGTTGTCAAAGAAAACTTCGCAATCATCAATGCGGACGACTTCTACGGCCGCAACTCCTACGAAGTGCTCGCCAACTACCTCACGAATCTCGACCCGGCTTCGAGCGACTTCTCGATGGTCGGCTTCCTGATGCGCAACACCCTCTCCGAACACGGCACGGTCGCTCGCGGCGTTTGCAACACCGACGCTAACGGCTACCTCACCGACATCGAAGAAATGACCAAGATTTCCAAGGTCGGCGACAACGGACGCAACACCTACGAAGACGGCACGACGAAGGATATCCCGGGCGACACGCCGGTCTCCATGAATATGTGGGGTTGCACGCCGAAGCTGTTCGATCACCTCGATCGCATCTTCCTCGAATTCCTCAAGGAAAAGGGCACCGAGCTCAAGAGCGAATGCTTCATCCCGATGACGATCGGCCAGCTCATCAAGGAAGGTCACGCTACGACGAAGGTTCTCCGCACGGACAGCGCTTGGTTCGGCGTCACCTACAAGGAAGACAAGCCGGTCGTTCAGGCCAACATCAACAAGCTTATCGAAGCGGGCGAATACCCGACGAATCTCTGGGCTTAATCAAAGCTTAAAGATTAGAGATTAAAGCTTAAAAAGAGCGTTCCCGCGGGAGACTGCGGGGACGCTTTTTTTGTCTCAAGTATCAAATACAGCCCCTCAAGCGTGCAACGCCTTGACCTGTTCGGCGAGGAAACGGGCGAAGGCCGGGGAGGCGTTCAGGCAGGGGATGAGTTTGCCCGGCCGGAGTTCCTGCAGCTCGAGCAGGGTTTCGACGCAATCGACCGTAAAGCCCGGTGCGACGAGAATGGTTTCGTCATCGACACAGTCGGCGGTGGCGGGAAGCAGCCACTTGCCTTTCCCGAAGCGGGACTGGAAGGCGACTCGGACTTGTTCGGCGGGAATTCGGGCGGCGTCGGCCAGCGCGCTTGCCGTGGCATAGCATTGGCGGCGGTAGCAATCGTTCGCGGCCTCGCAGCGCTTGCAGGCCTCTGCCGAAAATACGGCGGACGCGGGGTTGCAGTTCAGGCGGCGTTTGCCGGCGATGCGGAAGAGCGATTTTACGGGGATGCCGTGAAAGGAGAAAACGAAGCGTCGGGAACGGTCAATACCATGCAGCGTTTCCGCGAGGGCTGCGATGTAGTCGGGATGGTCGTAAAAAGCCGGAAGGATGCGCAGGCGGATTGCAGGCGCGTGCTTCTTCAGGACTTCGGAAAAATGAACGACGGCGGTTTCCCGGGAGGATTCGGCGTTGTGCGGAAATTGCGGGAGAGCGACGATCTCCTGCGTCCCGTCGGCGGCAAGCTTGCGAATGACGGATTCGGCGGAGGGCGTGCCGTAGCGCATGGCGACGTGAACGGGCGTCGAGTTGCCGAGCGCATCGGCGAGGCGCTTACGGAGCGCTTCGGTGTGAACCGCAAAAGGAGAGCCTTGGGGCGTCCAGATTTTTTGATAAAGCGCGGCCGAATGTTTGGCGCGGAAAGGCAGAATGATGCACTCGAGCAGAAGTTTGCGGAACAGCCACGGGAGCGCGATGACGCGCTTGTCTCCGAGGAAGGCGCGGAGGAAGCGCCGGACGGCGGGGACGGTCGGCTCGCTCGGAGTACCGAGTGCGAGCAAGACGACTGCGCGTTGGTTTCCCGCCATGAAACGCGTTTAGCGGATGTGGACGATGCACTCGTAAATCGCCGGCCCGAGAATTTCGAGTGACGAGCGAATGCCTTCCGGCGTCCCGGGAAGATTGACGATGAGTGCGTGGGAGCGGATGCCCGCCGTCGAGCGCAGGAGGACTGCGGTTTTGGTCGTTTCGTAGTACTTCATGCGCAGGATTTCGCCGAATCCGGGAAGCTCTTTTTCGATGACGAGGCGTGTGGCTTCGGGGGTGACGTCGCGGCGCAGAGGACCGGTTCCGCCGGCAGTAAGGACGAGCGTGCAACCTTCGTCGTCCACCAAGCTGCGAATGGCGTCAGCGATACGGTTGCGGTCGTGTCCGACGATTCGGGAGACGAATTTTACGTCTTCGCCGAGCAGGTCGCTGAGCATGCGCTCGATTTCGGTTCCGCCCAAATCCGGGACGGTTCCGGCTACGGCGCGGTCGCTGATTGTCAGTCTTCCGATTCTTAACATGCCCCCAATCATGTTTTTTTTCCGGGGAATAGTAAACCGAGAAAATGGACTTGCTCCGGTGTGCGAATCTTTGCTTTTATTGCGCAAAATCTACTTTTATGGAAGATGAATCAACGACACCTTATTGTGTTGCCGAAATGCAGGGGCTTTTCGGTGCCGTAAGTGTTCCCGAGAAGCTGATTCAGCAGATTTGGGCTCGGGGGGATTTTCGGCGCGACGCGTTGCGGACGGTTTCCCGCCGCTCGCTTGAGATTGTTACCGCGGGGACTTGGAATCGCCTCGACGGTCCGGATTTTATCGGGGCGGAAATGCTGCTCGACGGCAAGCGTGTCCGCGGCGATGTTGAAATTCATTTTTACGCGGAGGATTGGGCGGCACATGCCCACGCGGGCAATCCGCTCTACAAAAACGTCGTTTTGCATGTAATCGTTTTTCCTTCCCGCCTTGAGAATTATCCGAAGCAAAACGGATTCGGCGCGTCGATGGAGACGCTCCTGCTTCTGCCGCACCTCAAGCGCGACATTGAGGAATATGCGAGCGAGTATGCTTTGGCGCTTGTGGAAGGACGCGACGGGAAGTCCGAGGTTCTCGAAAAAGTCGCGGGAATTCCGTTGGACGAGCGTGCCCGGCGCCTGCGGGAGGCGGCTTTTTTGCGTTGGGAACAAAAACGGCATTTCATGCGCCGCCGTCTCGCCAAGGTCGGGGATCCGATGGCGCTCGTGCACGCGCTGACCCTTGAAACCCTGGGTTTGCGGCGCAATCGCGAGCCCATGGCACGCCTCGCCTTGCGTTTTTCGCCGAGTACGATGCTCCTGCTTTCGCCGGAAAAGCTTTATGAAAGCGAGACCGGAAATTGGAGGCTTTCGGGGACGCGTCCCGCGAATTTGCCGTTGACGCGCCTCAAGCAGTATTGCTCGTTGCTGACGGAAAATCCCGCTTGGATGCGCGAACTGAAACGCTGTCTGCTGGCGCTTCCCGATACTTCGGATTTGCCGGCGGGGCTGGGAACCAAACGCTTCCGCAAGGAGGGCGGCATGTCGTTTTTACGGAAGCTGATTGCCGAAGAAATATTTGCGGGAGCCATCGGCGGAACGCGCTTGGATACTTTAATGGCAGACGTCTTTTTCCCGCTCATCAGCGCGGAGACCGAAACCGACCTTTCGGCGTGGTGGTTCCATTGGTTTCTCGGCGACGCTCCCGGCTCCCTGCCGAAAACACTCCGGGAAAGCGGACTGTGTTCGCGGGAACAGGTGCATTGTAACGGGCTTTTTCAGGGATTGATTCAAATCTCGTTGCAAAACTGAGGGAGGCGCGGATAATCGCCCCTTATGCAAAACGACGGTGCCGGTTACATTCTTTTTGTCGGAGACGATGATTTCCTCGTCAACCGCGAGGCGCGTGCGCGCTGGGAAAGAGAGAGTGCGGACGCGTTTGACGATATGTCTAAGGACATCATCGAAGGCACGGCGCTCGGCGTGGACGACATTGCCGAAATCGTCGATAAATTCATCGAGTCCCTGCGTACGCTTCCGCTTTTCGGAGGGAAGAAATACGTCTGGCTACGCAATGTCAATTGGCTGGCGGACGGGCGTTTGGTCGATTCGGAAAAGACGGCAAATGCCGTTAAGCGCCTTGCGGAAGAGGCGGAAACGCTCGACGGAAGTGCCGTTTGTGCCCTGATTTCGGTGCTCAAGCCTGACAAGCGGCGTTCTACGACGAAGCAGCTTCTGAAATGCGGCGAGCTCAATGCCGTCGCCGGCGGGAGTGATCCCGAAGAATTGTTTGTCGGCTTAGAAAGTGAGGCGCGTAAGCTCGGCGTGAAAATCGACGATGATGCGTTGCGTCTGCTCGCCGACAAGGTCAATCACCATACGCGCATGAGCTACGTCGAACTCGAAAAGCTCGCATGCTATGTCGGGGAGGGCGGAACGATTGATGCTGCGACGGTTTTGGCGCTTGTTCCCGTCTTTGGCGAGGGCGATTTTTTCGAGCCTGTGGAGCTGTTTTTCACCGGCGATTTGGAAAAGACTTTGGCGTCGCTGAGGACGTACTTCTTCAATAATGATTCGGCGCGTCCGCTGCTCAGCGCGATGCAGAAGCGCAACAGCCTTTTGATTCAGCTGCGAGCGTTGTTGGATGCGGGCGATGCGCGTTTGAATTTTCGCGGGGAAATTTCCAAGGGCGACATCTTGGCGGCGTCGGAACGTTACGGCGCGATGTTCGGCGGGAGTAGCGAAAAATCCGGCTACAACCTGTTTTCGCAGAACGCTTGGTACGTCGGCTCCAAGGTTGCGGCGACGCTGAAAAACCGTACGGTGACGCTCAAGCGCCTTATCGACTGGCAACTCGATTTCCTCAAGGCCTTTGAAGAGCTGATTGCCCGCCCGCGTGAAGACGAAGCGGTCATGTGTGAGCTCGTTTCCCGCTGCCTTTCGCGCTAAACCGGCGGCACTTGATAAAGGAATAATTGATAGTTAATGGCGAATAGTGAATGGTGAGTGGCGCTATTCACTATTAACTTGTTCTCTGTTTACCAATGCCATTTTACGTCCGCGCGGCCTTAATGGAACTTGAAAAGGCCTGCTGTGCCGCTTAGCATCGGTGAATTCCGATTATGTCAGACACCGAAGACTCAACCGCCACACGCTCGCCGCAGGAACGTTTTGTTCAGTTTGCGACGGACGTCATTTACGACCACCGCAAAGACGGGCGTGCCGTAAAGATTTTGGCGGCGTTTCTGCGTTGTCTGTCTTTCCTCTTCGCCGGCATTGTCCGCATGCGCTTTTTCCTCTACCGCAACCGCATTTTGCGGGATACGCCGCTCGGTTGCAAAGTCGTCGTCGTGGGCAACCTCACGGTCGGCGGAACCGGAAAGACGCCGGTCGTCGAAAAGATGGCGCGCGTGATGTCGCAACGCGGTCGCAAGGTCGCGATTCTTTCCCGCGGTTATAAGTCCAAGAAGGAGCCGCTTTGGAAGCGCCTTTTCCGCGCGTTGACTCACGGGGAACGCCCGCCGCCCCGAGTGGTTTCCGACGGCAAGGTCGTCCGCCTCGGCGCTTCGGTGGCCGGGGACGAACCTTACATGCTGGCGCGCAATCTCGTTTCCTGCGGCGTGAGCGTTGTCGTTGATCGTGACCGCGTTTATGCGGGTACCTACGCGATTCGTGAGCTCGGGGCCGACATCATTATTCTCGACGACGGGATGCAGTACTTGCCGCTGAAGGGCGCCATCAAGCTCCTGCTCGTTGATAAGACGAATCCTTTCGGGAACGAGCATTTGTTGCCGCGCGGGATTTTGCGCGAGCCGGTCAGCCACCTCAAGCGCGGGGACTACATTTTCCTGACAAAATCGAACGGCAAGCCCGATGAGGCGCTGATTCAAAAAATTAAAAAGTACAATTCGAAGGCGGAAATCATCGAGTGTACGCACCAGCCGAAACGCCTTTGCCCGGTTTATGACGGCGAAGACAAGCCGCTCGAAAGTCTCAAGGGCGTGCGTGTGGCGGCGTTTTCGGGGATTGCGACTCCCGACAAGTTCGAGGAGTTCCTGCGGCGCTACGGTGCGCAGATTGCCTACAACCGCCGCTTCTTCGACCACCACAACTTTACGCCGAAGGATTTGGAAGAGGTCTTTTCCGGCGCACAGGCGGCCGGGGTGGAATTTATTGTCACGACGGAAAAGGATATGGTGCGCTTGGCCCGCGATTTGAAGCCGCCGGTGCCCCTGTATTACTTGCGCCTGGAGATTGAAATTCTCTCGGGCGAAGATGTTTTTGAATCCGCCGTAAAACGTATCTGCGAATAATTTTTCTCCGTAAACTATGGACGCTGCTCGATTTCCCGAATCCTCAAAGCTGTTTGAACGCGCGCAAAAACTCATTCCGGGGGGCGTAAATTCTCCGGTGCGGGCTTTTCGCAATGTCGGTATGAATCCGTTTTACACGCAGAGTGCCGACGGATGCCGCTTGCGTACGCCCGAAGGCGAGACGTTTATCGACTATGTGCTGACTTGGGGCCCGGCGATTTTGGGACACAACGATCCCGATATTCGGGCCGCCGTTCACGCCGCCGTCGATCGCGGTTTGGGATTCGGTACCAACGGCCCCGACGAAGTCCGTATGGCGGAGCTCATTACGCAGATTGTTCCGGCGGTCGAAAAGGTGCGCATGACGAATTCGGGGACCGAAGCTACGATGTCGGCAATCCGCCTGGCTCGCGGCTATACGCGCCGTTCGAAGATTTTGAAATTCGACGGTTGCTTCCACGGGCACGTTGATTCGCTTTTGGTTAAGGCGGGCTCGGGCGCGCTGACTTTCGGCAATCCCGACAGCGCCGGCGTGACTGCGGGGACGGCAGCGGACACCTTGGTCATTCCCTATAATGATTTCGAGGCGCTGGAAAATGTTTTCAAAAACTACGGTGCGGAACTCGCTGCCGCTATCATCGAGCCTTTCCCGGGCAACGTCGGATTCATCATGCCGAAGCCGGGCTTCCTGGAACGCTTGCGCGAATTGACGGCGGGAGCGGGAACGTTGTTGATTTTCGACGAAGTGATGACGGGCTTTCGCATCTCGCTCCACGGCACGATGGGCAAGCATGCCGTGCGGCCGGATTTGGTCTGTCTCGGAAAGATCATCGGCGGCGGTCTGCCGGTCGGTGCGTTCGGCGGGCGGGCGGAAATCATGGACTGCATTGCGCCGCTTGGACCGGTCTATCAGGCGGGAACGTATTGCGGCAATCCGATCGCATTGGCGGCGGGTATTGCCGCTTTGGAGAAGCTTTTGCGCGTCAATCCGTATCCGGTTTTGGAAGCGCGCGGCGCGGCGATTGCCGAGGCACTTACGGCGACAGCCCGGGAGCGCGGTATTGCTTTACAGGTTCCGCATTGCGGCGGGATGTTTTCGCTGTTCTTCAATGAAGCTCCCGTTGAAAACGCCGCCGATGCGATGCGTTCCGACAAGGAGCGTTTCGGACGCGTGTTTCGCTTTGCCCTCGACAACGGCGTTTTCCTCCCGCCGTCGCCCTATGAATCCTGCTTCCTCTCGGCGGCGCACGATGAGGCTGCGACGGAGAAAACCGTCCGCGTCCTTTGCGATGCGATAAAGCAACTTTAAACGCAACGATTTTAGCCCCATGCGTTCGATCGAAAAACTTTCCCACTTCCGTTGCAGCTTCTGCGGCGGGTGGTTTTCGATCGGTGATGCTCCCGCACGGCGTCGGAATTGGTTCTGTCCGTGGTGCGGCCACCGTGAAAGGCATGCGGATTTTCCCTCCGAAAAGCGAGCGACTACCCCGAACCAATCAACCTCCCTCAATCAACCCCGATAAACGATGTCTCTGACTTTTTCCCGTGCACGCCCCTGTAAGGAAATTTTCCAATTTTCGATTTTTGCCGAAAATAAGGTCGGCTGTCTCAACTTGGTGCTGCAACGCTTGCTTCAGGCGGACGTGCATATTTTGGCGCTGAGCTGTATTGACCAAACCGACTGTGCGGTTTTGCGCATCGTGCCGAATTATCCGGAAGCGGCGGAAATCGTGCTCAAAGAGTCCGGAACGGCGTTTTCGAAGACGCCGATTCTGGCTATCCGTCTCCTGCGCGCTGCGGACTTGGCGAAGGTGACTCAGGCCTTGGCGCAGGCGGAAATCAACATCCACTACATTTACCCGTTCGTCTGCCGCCCCTGCTCGGAAAGTGCGATTGTCTTGGCCTGCGACGCGCCGGAGGCCGCAGAGGAAATTTTGTCCGGATTCGGTATCGAGGTGCTTTGCCTCGATGACTTGGCGCGTTAGCGTCGGCTATCGCTGTCCGCCTGTTTTGTTTTTCGTTTAAAAGAATTACGCGTCGTTTCATGAAATCCGAGAAGTCCAATCTTTATGTCGCCTGTGCTTACGGGGAAAAACTGTCGGAGGAGGCGAGGGCGGTCTATGCGACTTTCCCAGCCGACTGGAATGCGCTTTACGTACGTGCGATCCGCGACGCGCTCGCGGGAAAGCCGCTCCTGCTACGGCGGATTCG
>JAFYWY010000074.1 GCA_017546455.1 Opitutales bacterium | reverse complement strand
GCCTACACCCGCGGTTATCCTATGTAGTGCGCCTCCGGCGCACATAACTTAATCTTGAGACAGATTTTGAATTTCTAGAGGCGGTCTAAAAGATTCCGAAGCGCAAAATCTTAAAAATTCTAAAAACAAAAAAGCGTTCCCATGAAGTTCACGGGAACGCTCTTCTTTAAGCGTTAAGCTTTAATCTCTAATCTTTCAATTAGCGATTGATGTCGCCGAGCATCTTGCCGCCGAAGACAGCCGTGTCGCCGAGCTGTTCTTCGATGCGGAGAAGCTGGTTGTACTTCGCAATACGGTCGGAGCGGCTCATCGAACCGGTCTTGATCTGGCCGGCGTTCGTCGCAACAGCGATGTCGGCAATCGTCGCGTCTTCCGTTTCGCCGGAGCGGTGCGAGATAACCGCCGTGTAGCGATTGAACTGCGCCATTTCGACAGCATCGAGCGTTTCCGTGAGGGAACCGATCTGGTTGACCTTGACGAGGATGGAGTTCGCCGTGCCGGTCTGGATGCCCTTCTTGAGGAATTCGGTGTTGGTGACGAACAGGTCGTCGCCGACGAGCTGAATCTTGTTGCCGAGCTTGTCCGTGAGCTTCTTCCAGGTTGCCCAGTCGTTTTCTGCGCAGCCGTCTTCGATCGAGATGATCGGGTAGCTGGAGCAGAGGTCAGCGAGGAAGTCAACCATCTGGTCGCCGGAGAGCTTGCGGCCGTCGGACTTCTTGAAGATGTATTCACCCGTTTCGCCGTTGTAGAATTCGGAGGAAGCAACGTCGAGAGCGATGCAGATGTCCTTACCGAAGGTATAGCCGGCGTTCTTGACGGCAGCAGCGATCGTGTCGAGAGCGTCTTCGACGGAGTCGAGGCGCGGAGCGAAACCGCCTTCGTCGCCGACAGCCGTGTCGAGGCCGCGCTTCTTGAGAACGCTCTTGAGGGCGTGGAAGGTTTCGGCACCCATCTGGACAGCCTGACGGAGCGAGGAAGCGCCGACCGGCATGATCATGAATTCCTGGAAGTCAATCGGAGCGTCGGAGTGAGCACCGCCGTTGATGATGTTCATCATCGGGACCGGGAGAACCTTTGCGTTCGGGCCGCCGAGGTACTTGTAGAGCGGCTGTCCGCAAGCTTCAGCAGCAGCCTTCGCAACAGCGAGGGAGACGCCGAGAACGGCATTGGCGCCGAGCTTGGACTTGGTCTTCGTACCGTCGAGCTGGAGCATCGCAGCGTCAACAGCCGGCTGGTCGAGCGCGTCGAAACCGACGAGTTCCGGAGCGATGATTTCGTTCACGTTAGCAACGGCCTTGAGAACACCCTTGCCGCAGAAACGCGTTTTCGGATCGATGCCTTCAGCAAACTGCTCAGCCGGAACGCCGCCGTCGCGGAGTTCGAGGGCTTCGTTCACGCCCGTGGATGCTCCCGAAGGAACAGCTGCGCGACCGATAGCACCGCAGGAGAGTTCGACGTCGACTTCGACCGTCGGATTACCGCGAGAATCGATGATTTCGCGACCTTTGATATCAATGATGGTAGACATAGTTAATTTGGTTAAAAATGAGTGAAATTGCGTCAGAGCTTAAGTTCCGAGCCCGAAGAAATCAAGCGGGAACGGATTTTATCGACGGATAGGACAAAGATCGGAGCCCCTGAGCTTTTAAGTTTTACGCTTTCTTCGGATCAAAAGCATCGCGCAGAGCGTCGCCGAAGAGATTGAGCGCAAAGAGTGTCCCCGCGAAAAAGAGTCCCGGGAACAACAAAAGCCAGGGATAATCCGCCATGGCGTCCGCGCCCTCCTTAATCATCAGCCCCCAGGAAGTCATCGGCGGCTTCACGCCCAGACCGAGAAAGCTGATAAACGCTTCGAGAAGCATCACGCCGGGCACCGTCAGCGTCGCATAGACGATTACCGTGCCGAGAATATTCGGGAAAAGGTGGCGCCACATAATCTTTGTCGTCGATTGTCCCATACAAATCGAAGCTTCGACAAAGCCCTGCGTCCGTAGTTCCCTCACCTGATTGCGCACGATACGCGCCATTGTCAGCCAGGAGATGGCCCCGATTGCGACGTAAATCAGCCACATTTCCTGCCCGAATACCACCGTCAGCAGAATGACGAAAAGCGTAAACGGCAAAGCGTAAAGCACGTCCACGATGCGCATGAGGACGGAGTCGCGCACGCCTCCGACGTAACCGGAAAGCATGCCGTAAACCACACCGATGACGCAGGAAACGACGGTGGCAATCAGGCCGACCTGCAAAGAAACGCTTCCGCCGTAGAGCAAACGCGAAAACACGTCGCGCCCGAGCGTATCCGTCCCGAGCCAATGTTCCCGCGACGGTCCCGCGGGCCCGAGCGCCAAATCCTGCGCTTCAAACGGGAACGGAGCAATCCACGGCGCGCACAGGCAGGCGCCCAGCATTAAAAGCACGAAAATCCCGGCAATCACGCCGGGGCGATTGGCTAAAAAGCGCTCACGCGAGCGTTTCCAGGGCGAAAGCGGAGCGCCGGAAAAGTGCCCGCCGCCGTTCACCGCATCTGACTGTCCAGAATTGTCTTCCACGAGACGCCATTAAAAACACCCCGCCCCCAAAATAGCAATAAGGAAGCGCTTTCCGGAGATTCAAATACCGCCTCGATAAGGCAAAGCAAAAAGTACCAAGTAAGTTTTACCCTCAAAAAACACACTTCCTTTCCCGTATAATAATTAAGGATTTGACGAAACGAAACTAATTCTCAATCATTTCGCCCATGGGACTGGGAATTCTCGGTCGGCACAGGCTCTCGGTATTAATCGGGGGCCTGCGTTTTTATACAACTGGGAACTTTGTACGCAAACGAGGGGCCTTATTTCGGATACACCTCTAACCCACATACTTCCGCTCCCCCGGTATTTCCCCGGTAGAGCTTTTCTTTTATGATGCTAAAGGCTCGATTGATTTGCTGCGGACGGAGCACATGCAGACCTATCGGACGTGCAATCATATCTGCCAACTGAATTCCTGCACAATTTGTCTGTTTGGTTGCGAATTGAATCTCAAACGGAAATATTTCGTTGTTAAAATTTTCTCCGGACACAGTCCTTCTAAACTCCAATTCTAATTCCTGATCTTCTCTACGCCCTCTCTGCTCGAAAATAATATAGGCTCGTCTTCCTCTTCCTTCGTGTTGCTCCAAAAACCTACTCAATCGTTCCAAACAAAACTTCATCGCAATAAAATAAGGGCTTTGAGCAGACGACAGTAATTTTTTTTGAATAACCGTCGCGATTACCGTAAACGGAGCCATTTTTATAATTTTCGACAACTCAGAAAGAAATCGCTCCCTTTTTTTGGGGACGGAAAGAAAGGCAAAGTGTCCGGAACTCTTTCTAATTTCACGTTCATGCAAATTAACTAAATCGTGTCCCCAGTGCCGAAACTTAAACTTTTTTAACTCGGGAACAATTGCTTCCGCATAGTCCGTTTTTTTAAAGATACAGAATGCTAGGACAAACAGCGGAAACTCCTTGTCTACCTTGTCTCCTAACCCCAGATTCCCGCTCTCATCTACGTAAACAATATAATCACTAAAACTTTCTTCCGGCATAAACATTCTTTACTCCAAAACCTGCAAAAGACACAAGTGTTGTATTATATCCCAAAAGCAACACGAGTGAGAATCTGTAAAAAACACCATCCAATGAAGATTAGAGCGTGGAATTTCGCAGTACACTTCTCGTATTGACTGCAGCATTCTCACAAAAACCGCGAATTTCCCACCGAAACAATAAACAATCACCAACAGAGCAATATCCACAAGAAATATCCGAGCGCAGATTCTATCGGCCTTAGGCGGCGGCCCTCGGTTTTTGGATTGCGGGCCGTCGGGCTTTTTCATCATGATTTTCGGCACTATGTCAAAACAGGTCGTCTCTCCCCGCGTACGCGGATTTGTCTGTATTACGTCTCACCCGGAGGGCTGTGCAGCCCATGTCCGTGAGCAAATTGCCTATGTAAAAAGCCGCCCGGCCATTAAGAACGGGCCGAAAAACGTCCTCGTTATCGGGGCTTCCACAGGCTACGGCTTGGCCTCGCGTATTTCCGCCGCTTTCGGTTCCGGCGCCAACACTTTCGGCGTTTACTTCGAACGTCCCTCCGCCAACAACAAACCCGCTTCCGCCGGCTGGTACAACACCGCCGCCTTTGAAGCCGAAGCCCGCAAGGCCGGCCTCTACGCCGCCTCCGCCAACGGTGACGCTTTCTCCGCGGACCTGAAAGCGGAAGTCATCGAGCGTCTGAAAAAGGAAATGCCGCAGATCGACCTCGTCGTTTACTCGTTGGCCGCGCCCCGCCGCACGGATCCGGTCACGGGCGAAGTTTACAAATCGGTTCTGAAGACGGTCGGCGACCCCTTCGTTTCGAAGAATCTCGACACGGACAAGAAGCTCGTTAACGAAGCCACGATCGAGCCCGCCAACGAAGAAGAAGTAAAGGCCACGATCAAGGTCATGGGCGGCGAAGACTGGAAACTTTGGATGGAAGCGCTCGACGAAGCCGGCCTCCTCGCGGAAGGCTGCCAGTCGGTAGCTTACTCCTATGTCGGACCGTCGCTGACGTGGCCGATTTACAAGGACGGTTCCATCGGTCAGGCGAAAAAAGACCTCTACGCGAAGGCCAAGGAAATCGATGCCATTTTGAAAATCAAACGCGGACGCGCTTTCGTCTCCGTCAACAAAGCCCTCGTCACGCAAGCCTCGTCGGCGATTCCGGTGGTTCCGCTCTACATCTCGATTCTCTTCAAGGTCATGAAGGCCAAGGGGCTCCACGAAGGCTGCATCGAGCAGATTCAGCGCCTCTTCGAAACGCAGATGTACAACGACAATTTCCTCGAATTCGACGAAACCGGACTCGTCCACATCGACGACTGGGAAATGCGCGAAGACGTCCAGAAGGAAGTCTTCGAAATCTGGCCGAAGATCACCACGGAAAATCTCGAAGAGCTCGCCGACTTTGCCGGTTACCAGAGCGACTTCCTGAAGCTTTTCGGTTTCGGAGTTGACGGCGTTGATTATGCACAGGAAGTCGAAGTTGAAGTTCCAATTGCCTAAGGCTTCCTGAGATGGATTCATCCGTTATTGACCAACGCACATTCCCGCAGGTCGTAAAGCGCGACGGACGCAAGGTGGACTGGGACCGCTCCCGCATCGTGCGCGCCGTCCGCTCGGCGCTCGCCAGCGTTTTTTCTCCCGCCAACTGGTACGATCTCGAAGATTTCGGCCTCTCGAAGGAACACATTCAGCTCGCGGACGACGTCGCTCAATTCGTCGAAAACCGCACCTTCGGAGCTCTGGAAGACGGGCAGGAACCCTCCGTCGAGGACATCCAAAACACGGTTGAGCAAACGCTCATGGGCTTCGGCGAATTCCGTGCCGCGAAAGCTTACATTCTTTACCGCGCCGAACGCACGAAGGCACGCCTGCTCGCCGAAACCGCCACGCCGCGCCCGAACGGTCTGCAGGATTACATCGCCATCGCGAAGTACTCCCGATACCGCAAAGACCTCGGCCGCCGCGAAGTTTGGCCGGAACCGGTGGAACGCGTCCGCAACATGCACCTGCGCCGTTTCGCGTGGGTGGACCGCCAGCCCGGCCTCTTTGATGCCGGCACGGTTTCGTTCGCCTCGCAAATCAACGACGCCTTCCAAGCCGTCGCCGACCGCCGTGTCCTCCCGTCGATGCGCTCCATGCAATTCGGCGGCATCCCGATTGAAAAGGAAGAAGCCCGCATGTTCAATTGCGCTTTCACCTTCGTCAATCGCATCGAGGCTTTCCGCGAAACCCTTTGGCTACTGCTCTGCGGCACGGGTACGGGCTTCTCCGTTCAGAAGCACCACATTGAACAGCTTCCGCCCTTCCCCGAACGCGGCAACGAAGAATCGCTCCCCGTCCTTCACTTCGAAATCGAAGACACCATCAAGGGCTGGGCCGACGCTCTCGACGCCCTCATGCGCTCGTACCTCACGGGCCATCTCGTCGAGTTCAATTATTCGAAAATCCGCCACAAAGGCACGCCGTTGAAGACTTCCGGCGGCCGCGCACCCGGACACATTCCGTTGCGCCGCGCCCTCGAAAACATCCGCAGGATTCTCGACGGCGTCGCCGGACGTAGCCTGCGCCCGATTGAAGCATACGACATCCTGATGTACGCCGCCCGCGCCGTCCTCTCCGGAGGCATTCGCCGCTCGGCGACCATCTGCCTCTTCTCCCCGGAAGACGAAGAGATGATGACAGCCAAGACCGGCAACTGGTTCAACGAAAACCAACAGCGCTCCGCCTCAAACAATTCGGCTGTCATCAACCGCAACACGACGCCGAAAGACGTTTTCCTCCGCCTCTTCGAAAAACAGAAGGAATACGGCGAACCCGGATTCTACTTTGTCGAAAACGAAGACTACGGCGCCAATCCCTGCGTTGAAATCGGGCTGGCTCCGTTTGCGGACCTCAAGGAACAGGCAGACATCGACCGCCTGCGCGAACTCGGTTACGACGGCGAACTCAAGCTCGGCGACCGCGTTTACGGCTGGCAAATGTGCAATCTGACGACGATTAACGCTGCGGCCTGCGAAACGGCGGAAGACTTCTACGAATCCTGCAAAAAAGCAGCCTTCATCGGCACGCTTCAGGCTTCCTACGTCAAAATGCCTTATCTCGGACCGGTTTCGCAATTCATCAACGAACGCGAATCCCTGCTCGGCGTCTCCATCACGGGGATTCTGGATAATCCGAGCCTCATGCTCGACCCGGCCGTTCTGCGTCAGGGCGCCCAAGTCGTCAAGGACGAAAACGAGCGCGTAGCCAACATCATCGGTATCGCGCCTGCCGCCCGTACGACCTGCGTCAAACCGGAAGGCACGGCATCGCTGCTGCTCGGTACAGCCTCCGGGATTCACCCGCACCACGCCAAGCGCTACTTCCGCCGCGTCCAAGCCAACCGCCAAGAACCGGTTTACCGCTTCTTCCAGAGCATCAACCCGCAAATGACCGAACCGAGCGTTTACGCGCCCGCCTCGGACGACGTAATCACGTTCCCGA
Organism: Opitutales bacterium; assembly: GCA_017546455.1. Lineage (GTDB taxonomy): Bacteria > Verrucomicrobiota > Verrucomicrobiia > Opitutales > UBA953 > Spyradosoma. The sequence goes on along the minus strand of JAFYWY010000074.1, from coordinate 7,573 downwards.
TTCAGGCACGCCCCGGAGCCATCGTTCGCGACGATATCCGCGCGCTCGAATTCCTCGGCTACGTCAAGCTCGTCCAGCAAAACTGGGTTTGCGAAGGTCGCCGCCACGAAAAATACAATCCCGGCCTCTATCACAACGTCTCCAACACCGTCGTTGTGCGTGAAGGCGAATGGGACGGCGTGGCAAACTTCATCTGGGACAACCGGAAATTCTTCACCGGCGTTTCGCTCATTCAATACCTGGGCGACAAGGTCTATCCGCAGGCGCCGAACGAAGCCGTTGCCGACGAAGCGGACCTCATGCGCTGGGAAGCTCTCGCCTATCACCCGGTGGACTACACGCAAATGCGGGAAGACACCGACAATACCAACCTTCAGGGCGAAGCCGCCTGCGCCGGCGGGCACTGCGAAATCGTCCGCACCTAAACCTGAAAACCGCTTCCTTCACGGGGAGCGGTTTTTACGTTTATAAGCCTCTGTCATTTTACGGTCTCTCTCAACAATGATTAATCTGAATAATAAGTGGATTCGCGGTGTCGTTCCCGCCTTGGGAATACACCTTTGCATCGGCTCCGTTTACGCGTGGTCGCTCTTCGTCAAACCGATTGCCGCACAGCTCGAGTGCTCGGAAAGCCTCGTACAGGTTGCTTTCAGTTTGGCCATTTTCTTCCTGGGCACCTCGGCAGCCTTCGCCGGGCCGCTCGTCGAAAAGAACGTACGGCGCTCCAGCCTGATCAGCTGCCTCTGCTTCGTCGGCGGTCTCCTGATGACGGCAATCGCCCTGTACTTTAAGAGCCTCATCGGCATCTACCTCGGCTACGGCTGCCTGATGGGCATCGGGCTCGGCATCGGCTACATCTCCCCCGTAAAAACCCTGATGATGTGGTTTTTTGATCGAAAGGGACTCGCCACCGGAATCGCCATCATGGGCTTCGGATTTGCCTCCACCCTTGCCAAATGGATTTCGACGCCGATTCTCGCCGCCACCGGCTCTATCAGCGCCACCCTCGCCATTCTCGCGGCGATCTATGTCGTCCCGATGATTACGGGCGCCCTCCTCATCAAAAAACCGTACGACGACAGCGTTTCCGTCGCCCACGAAAACGAAGTCCCCTTCAAATACACGCGCATCCTGCACAACGGCGTCTTCCTCATGATTTGGCTGATGTTCTTCCTCAACATCCACTGCGGGCTCGCGCTGATTTCCGTCGCCAAGCCCATGGTTGATGCCGTCGCAGGCACACTCGCCGATCCGATATCCGGCGTTGCGCTCGGCGGAACCGCCGTTGCCGTTATGGGAATTTTCAACGGAGCCGGACGCCTGGCGTTTTCCGCGATTTCCGATAAATTCCGCTACCGCGCCAATATCTACATCGTCATTTTCGCGCTCTCTGTCGCCTCCATCGTCCTCACCCTGCTCTTCGGCTGCAATCCCTACGTCCTCATCGCCATGCTCTGCCTGATTTCCGCCACTTACGGAGCCGGATTCTCCAATTTGCCGACCCTCCTCGTCGATCAGTTCGGCATGCGCAATATCAGCAAGATTCACGGCCTCAGCCTCACCGCTTGGGCCGTCGCCGGGCTAACGGGCAATCAGATGAGCTCCGCCATCCACGAGTACAGCGGCAGCTACACGGCCGTCCTCTACTGGCTCATCCCGCAATTTGCCATCGCTCTCGCAATCGCCTGTATCGTTCTCCACAAAAAGAAAACCTCCCCCTCACCCAAAACTGCCTGATGGGAGGCTTCGCCGTTTAGAAGTTTAAGGCAAGCTCTAGAAATTCCTTTTTCAGATTTGGTTTCAAGCTTTCTTCCATTCAACCCGTCAGAATGTGTGCGCCGGAGGCGTACTACATTGGATAACCGCGGGTGAAGACGTAGTCGAAACCCGCGGATAATCCATAAAAACAAGCGCCGCAAAATGACAGGCAAAGCTCTGTTTGCGTGCCTGCGGCGTAATGGAATAAGTTGCGTGTTTTCGCAAAAAGCAAATTTCCGGAGATTTATCTACGAAAAGAGCGCGTAGCTCGTTCCATTGCGCCGCAAGAATCTCGGGGACAAATCTGCGTCACTTAGCGGCGCATAAGGCCTGAGGCCTGTCCGCGGGTTTCGGCTCTGCCTACACCCGCGGTTATCCTATGTAGTGCACCTCCGGCGCACATAACTTAATCTTGAGACAGATTTTGAATTTCTAGAGTTGCCTTAAGAGTTGAAGAGTTTAGTCGGCAGAGCCGAGAAAGGCCTCAAAGAGGTAATTGCGAATAGACGTCGGCTAACGAATAAAAAAAAGCGCTGTCGCAGGACAGCGCTTTTTTCGGCTTAACCTACCCGAGCTCTTCCGAAGAAGGTCCAACCTTCACCGGACTCAAGCAGATCCTTGGCCTTTTTCCATTTCACGGAGATTTCTTCGTCGCCGCGACGCAGGATGACCACATCGTTGCGGCCGATGTCCTCGGGAATAACGCCCGGATTTTCTTCCTCTGCCATAGCGGCCTGAGCCTGCTTCATTGCGATGCGGAGCGCATCGGCGTCGACGGCAGGCGCACTGTCTTCGGCAGCTTCGGCCGGGCTTTCTTCCACCAAGCCGTGCGAGCGCAGAAGCTCGATAAAGGCGTTGCGGCTCGTCGCCGAACGGAAGATGCCGGAGCAGACTGCCGAGCGGCAGCGTCCAAGCATGGTCTTGAAGCATTGGAAGGCTTCGTTCTTGTACTCGACGAGCGGATTGCGCTGGCCGTAGCTGCGCAGCCCGATGCTCTGGCGCAAATCCGCCATTTCGGCCAGGTGGTCCTGCCAATGCGTATCAATTGCACGGAGAATGATGTGGCGTTCCATGCCCTTGAGCGCTTCGGCGTCTTCAATAGCATCGCGGCTTTCGTAAGCAGCACGGACGCGCTTGGAAACGAGGTTCGCCGCCCCTTCGTCACCGGCTCCGAGAATTTCTTCTTCCGTAAAGCGCACGAGCGGGAAAGTCGAATTGAGCCAACGCACGAAGTCTTCGACGGCGACGCGATTGACTTCCGCCTTGTCGTCCTGCGGAAGCGCCGCATCGACGCGTTCGTTGATTTCTTCTTCACAAAGCGCAAAAAGCAGCTCACGCGGCGTTTCGGACTTCAGCGCCTGGTTGCGGATACCGTAAATGATTTCGCGCTGACGGTTGAAAACGTCGTCGTACTGCAACGTGTTTTTGCGGTACATAAAATGGACGGATTCAACGCGGCGCTGAGCCGTTTCCACCGAGCGGTTTAGGAGCGGGTGTTGCAACGGTTCGCCTTCGACGAAGGAGCGCTGAAGCACGCGGGAAATCATGCCCGCATTCGTAAAGAGGCGCATCAGATTGTCTTCGAGCGAAACGAGGAACTTCGAGCGGCCCGGGTCGCCCTGGCGGGAGCAACGGCCGCGGAGCTGACGGTCAACGCGGCGGGATTCGTGGCGCTCGGTGCCGAGCACGTAGAGACCGCCGAGTTCGCGTACGCCCTCGCCGAGCTTGATGTCCGTACCGCGACCCGCCATGTTCGTCGCAATCGTCACGGCACCGCGCTGTCCGGCGTTGGCAACGATTTCCGCCTCGCGTTCGTGTTCCTTCGCGTTCAAAACATTGTGCGGAACGCCGGCACGTTTGAGGAGATTGGAAAGGTATTCGGAAGCTTCGACGCTTGCCGTACCGACGAGTACCGGCTGACCCTTGGCAAATGCCGCCGAAATTTCCTTCACCGCTTCCGCGTATTTTTCGCGCGCGGTCTTGAAAATCATGTCGTCTTCGTCGATACGAATGCAGGGCTTGTTCGTCGGAATCGCAACGACGCCGAGGCGATAGATATCGTAGAATTCGCCAGCTTCGGTTTCCGCAGTGCCCGTCATCCCCGCAAGCTTTTCGTACATGCGGAAATAATTCTGAATCGTAATCGTCGCGTAAGTCTTCGATTCCTTTTCGATTTCGACGCCTTCCTTCGCTTCGATCGCCTGATGCAGGCCGTCGCTCCAACGGCGGCCCGGCATAATGCGGCCGGTGTTTTCGTCGACGATCATCACCTTGTCGTCCTTGATGACGTACTGAACGTCCTTTTCAAAGAGCGCGTAGGCGCGGAGCAGCTGAGAAATGCAGTGAATCGTTTCGCTGGTGGCGATAAATTCGTTTTCCGCCGCAGACTTCATTTCCGCGCGCTGGTCGGCGTTGAGGTCTTCGCGGCCGTCGATTTCGATAAATTTCGTCGGCAAGTCCGGCAGCACGAAGGCGTCGGGATTGTCCGGACGCAGGGTGTCGCGGCCGAGCTGGGTCAGGTCGGATTCGCGGCGCTTTTCGTCGATGGCGTAGTAAAGCTCTTCCTTAATTTCGAAGCGGCGCTGGCGGTTAAACGCATTCATCATTTCCGCGTCGAATGCATCGAGCGCCTTACGCCAATGCCCATTTTCCATCATGCGGAGGAACTCCTTGTTGCGCGGAGCCCCCAGCTTCACCTGGAGCAGCAGCACGAGCGCGTCGCGTTCGTCTTCCGAGCCGGGCTTGGCCTTTTCGAGCAGGCCGCGCGCCTTCGCGACGAGCGTATTGCAGAGGCGCGTCTGCTTTTCGACGAGTGCAGCCACTCCGGGCTTGAATGCTTCGAACGGCGGTTCGTGGTCGTCATGAACCGGGCCGGAAATGATGAGCGGCGTACGCGCTTCGTCGATGAGAATCGAGTCGATTTCGTCAACGATACAGTAGTAATAATCACTCTGCACCTGTTCGCGGCGGGAACCGGCCATCCCGTTGTCGCGGAGATAGTCGAAGCCGAATTCGGAAGCCGTCCCATAGGTAATGTTGCAGGCATAGGCTTCGCGGCGATCCGACGGTGACATGGAATTTTGGATACATCCGACCGTCAGTCCGAGGTATTTGTAAAGGTGGCCCATCCATTCGGAGTCGCGGCGGGCGAGGTAGTCGTTGACCGTAACGAGTTGGCAATTGCGTCCCGTGAGTGCGTTCAGGTAAAGCGGGAGCGTTGCCACGAGGGTTTTCCCTTCGCCGGTCGCCATTTCCGCGATTTTGTTCTGGTGAAGCGCAATCCCGCCGATGAGCTGGACGTCGAAATGCACCATGTCCCAGGTCAGCTCATGGTCGCAAACCGTCACCTTGCTACCGCAGAGACGGCGCGCCGCATTTTTAACGACGGCAAAAGCTTCCGGCAAAATCTTGTCGAGCGATTCTCCCTTGCGGACGCGTTCCATGAATTCCTGCGTCTTCGCCTTTAAAGCCTCGTCGCTCAGCCGCGTGTATTCAGCTTCGAGCTTGTTAATCTTGGCGATAATCGGCTTACATTTTTTTACGAACTTTCGGTGATTGCGTCCCGCAAAAATTTTAAAAATGGAAGAAATGCCCATGATGCTTGAATGAAAATGAAAGGTTAAGAATCCTCTTTATTGAGACACGCGGCAAGCGTAAAGCCGCCGGGCATCGCCTAAAAAGTACAATTTGACGCGTGTTTTTGCTTATTTCGTGCCAAAAACGGCCAAAGACCGGCGCAGAGAACAAAAATGCGAGGCGCCGCATTCTCCGGGAAACGGAGCACGGGCGCCTCGCACTCAAAGGAAGAAAACGGACTACGCGGCAAAAAGCTTGCGGGCGTTTTCGAGGTCTTCCGCCGTATCGATAGAAACCGGATGATAGTTCGTTTCGACGGTCTGGAAGCTCATACCGCGGTCGATAAAGCGAAGCTGCTCGAGCGATTCCACGGTTTCGAGCGTCGTCACCGCCATCGTCGGGTGCGCTTCGAGCGTCGCGCGCGCATAACCGTAAACGCCGATGTGCGACCACCAGACATTGCCGCTGTCGAGCCACTGCTCTGCAGGAACGCCGCGCAGATGCGGCACTGCCGAACGCGAGAAATAAATCGCGCGGCCGTCGCTTCCGCGGACCACCTTCACGACGTTCGGATTAAGCAACTTAGCGGGATCCGTGATCTTGGCCACCGCCGTCACCAATTCGCAACGCGTTTCCGCCCAGCGCTCAACGAGCGAGTCGAGCAAATCGACATCGATGAAAGGTTCGTCGCCCTGAACATTGAGGAAGAATTCGCCCGGAAGTTGCGACAGCACCGAAGCCAAACGCTCCGTGCCCGAACGGCATTCCGGCGAGGTCATAATCACCTCCGCACCGAAATTGTTCGCGACTTCCGCCACCTGCTCCGTGTCGGCGAGCAGGACAATCTTGCCCGCGTGTTTCATCCGGCGGACTTTTTCCCAGACGTGCTGGACAACGGGCTTGCCGCCCAAGTCGAGAAGCACCTTTCCGGGAAGACGCGTCGAACCGAGGCGCGCGGGAATGGCAATAGTAGCGTTGAGAGAAGAATGCGTGTTCATGTGCTAATTACGTTCGGGGTTAAAATTAAATCAGACCGGCCGTTTCTTCGAAGCCGAGCGCGAGATTCATCAGCTGAACCGCCTGGCCGGAAGCGCCCTTGACGACGTTGTCGATACAGGACGTGATAACGAAATTCTGCGTGCGCGGATCGTAAACGGCGGAAATATCCGCACGGTTCGTTCCCGTCACATGGGCCGTGTCCGGGAATTTTCCGCTCTTCAAAACGGCGACGAAGGGCTTGCCCGAGTAGGCCTTTTCCCAGCACGCGTAAACGTCTTCAATCGTTGCTCCGTCGGCCGGCACGGTAATCGTCGTCGAAATCCCGCGCTTCATCGGCGCCAAATGCGGGCAGAACTGCACGACAATCGGGCTTCCCGCGGCGAGCGAAAGTTGCTCTTCGATTTCGGAGAGGTGGCGGTGTTTCGGCAGACCGTAGGCCTTTGCCGACTCGTCGCGTTCGCAGTACGCATAGGCCAAATCCGCCTTCTTGCCCGCGCCGGAAACGCCGGAATAGGAATTGATGAGGCAACGCCCTGCCGCCGGCTTAATGACGCCCGCGCGCAGCAGCGGAATCAGCGGAATCTGGATGCTCGTCGGATAGCAACCCGGGCAAGCCACGAGCGAAGCCGTCTTCCACGCATCGTCCTGAGCGAGCTCGGGAACGACGTACGGCGACTTTTTCAAAAGCTCAACATCCGGATGCGGTTTGCCGTAATACTCTTCGTAAATTTCCGGAGAATTCAGACGAAAGTCCGCCGAAAGGTCAAAAACACGTTTGCCCGCCGCAACGAGCGGACGCGCGTATTCCGCCGCCACACCGTGCGGCAGCGCGAGAAACCACACGTCAATCGGCTCGGCACAAATCGCCTGCGGATCCGCCAAAATAAAGCTCAGGCCCGCGGGAATCATTTCCCGAAACTGCGGCATCACTTCCGCCAAAGGCGTGCCCGCAAGAGACCGCGAACACACGCAGGCAAGCTCTGCATTCGGGTGGCGCGACAAGAGGCGCACGAGTTCTTCTCCGGCATAACCGGACGCTCCTACAATTCCGACTTTAATTTTCGACATGATGCGGCATTTTCCCACTCCCGACCGCCGTCCGCAATAGCGAATTAAAGCGCTACGCGCAGTGAATGGTTAGTGGTGAGCGGAAACCGGCGAACAGAATAACGCCTAGTTGATAACTGATAACGGATAGGTTTTTTAGTGAATAATGAATAAGTGGCAAGCATTCGGAACT
>JAFYWY010000073.1 GCA_017546455.1 Opitutales bacterium | reverse complement strand
TTCAAGTTCATGAACAAGTGGAAGCTTTCCTGCGTGATTGTCGGCGCAATGATGTTGCTCGGCGCAGGAACGATTGCCTATCGCGGCGACGACTGCCTCGGCAAGGACTTCAAGGGCGGCGAATCCGTGACCTTGCGCATCGTTCAGGATGAAGCGCTGCACGACAGGATCGGCGTCGGCGAACTTCTGAAGGCTGCGGAAACGACCGGCATTACCGACGTTACGGCTGTTTATCAGCAGCAAATCGGGGCGGAAGAAAAGACCTTGCTCGTTGAATGTGCGCTGACCGAAGACAAGTCGCAGGGCGAGTTTTCCAATATCAATAAGATTGCCGCCGCGATTCAAAGCAACTATCCGGAACTTTTCCCGGCGGGCGTGAGCATCGATGAGATTATTATCGGCAAGCAGGCCGTTGGCGCGACCGTCAGCGATCAGCTGATCAAGACGACGATTATTTCTCTGCTCGTGGCGCTCTTCGGTATCGCGGTTTATGTCGGTCTGCGCTTCGAAACCGGATTCGGTATCGCGGCTTTGATTTCGACCTTGCACGACATTCTCGTCGTCACCTTCATTTATCTGGCTACCGGCGGACAGCTCTCCGCATCCATGATTGCCGCGTTGCTCATGGTCGCCGGTTACTCGATTAACGACACCATCGTCGTCTTCGACCGTATCCGCGAAGAACTCGAATTGAATCCGGATATGAAGCTCGGCGACGTCATCGATTTGTCCATCAACCGCACGCTCACGCGTACGATGATGACTTCCGTGACGACGTTCCTGACGGCTTGCGCGCTGGCCTATCTCGGCGCGGGCGATGTCGCCGAATACGGTAAGGTCTTCATCTGGGGCGTTATCGTCGGGACCTTCTCGTCGATTTACTTGGCGGCTCCGATCTTCTACTGGTGGCACAAGGGCGACCGCGAACACGTCAAGGAAGAAGAAGATTCCTACCACTACGAGTGGGAAGCCAAATCTTCCAAGTAAAACAAGCCCGCTCTTTATTCAACGTTCCCGCACTTGCCTGCGGGAACGTTTTTTTTTTGAGGGGAACGGAAACGTCTCGGGCAGAGACAATGCATGGGTCTAAGCAGGTTAACCGGAAGACTCTTCGCTGTAGTTTGTAGTGGTATAGAAATTCGTTTTTCAAAGCAGTCTCAAGATTCGGCCATGTGCGCCGGAGGTGCATTACATGGGATAGCCGCGGGTGTAGTCTGAGCCGAAACCCGCGGACAGGCCTACGGCCTTATGCGCCGCCAAGCGACACAGATTTGTCCCCGAGGTTCCTGCGGCGCAATGGAACGAGCTATGCGCTCTTTTTGTAGATAAATCTCTAAAAAGGAATTTCTATAGCTTGCCTAGTACTTGTTGCAATGTTTACTTGACAAATTTACGCGAGTATTTATCTGTTGGGGTTTTAAATATTGTAATGTAAGGATACAAAATGAAAGCCTCTACCCCTATTAAAAATTTATGTTCCGTCCTATGGTGTGGTTTACGACAATCTACACGAATGGCAGAAAAATGTAGTAGCAGGTTTTCTTTTGGAAGACTTCAAGCTTGGTGTTTCCGAAATAGAGTGTCGCGCTCCCGTGAAAAATGAGGGAGGTGAGGATATTTTGGAGTTTGAACTTATCGATCCTATCGCGTTCCAATAAACAAGAAATATCCATGAAAAGACATTTGCTGATCATAGCTTTTGTTTTGGGAGCGATTGCCACGCACGGAAAAGGCACAAGCGGGATTGTAACGATTTCGGCATCGCATGCGGAAATTATTGAGTTTAGGGATTCTTATTTCGTTTACCCGCGTAGCATTAGAGTGCATTCCGGCTCTTCGGAAGAAAGGATTTATCCCAGCTCAAGGGCTTATTTTATCCCTAAATCGGAATTTCAAAGCGTGTACGCTATCAAGAACGCGTTAAAAAAAGGCATCCGAGAAGATCTTTTATTGCGTTGCGAACCTTTTGAAGTTCCGGAATTTGACCTTGTTTTTTGGGGAATAAACCTCCCTCAAGACTGGTATATCTACTACAAACCGGAAATTTACGGGGAATGCCTTATTGTCCAAGGCAATTATGCTTGGAAGGTCGGAATTTTCGAGGAGGGAGACGCTACGAAAAAGTTCTCGCCGTTCTATTTTTTGTACGACCGGAAGGAACAACAGTGGCATCATGTTTCGGACGGTCTGCGGGAGAAATTGGATTGGCCGCACACGCGTTTTCACGGGAGAGCCTGGCTAAGCGAAGCTTTTGTCGCGCGTAACCGGATTCGTGCCGAAAAAGGGTTGCCCCTTTTAAAAAGAAACGGGTGGTCGCTGATCTCCAGAGAACAGGCAGACGCCCTTTACGCGGAACACATAGAACTCAATAGAAAGTACGGCAACCCGAACATCGTAGCGAAGAAACCTGTTCCCGCCAAAATGACGCAAGCGCCTGAAAATCCAGTAGAAACTCCGGATAAAATGCAGTGCACCCCGATACTTTCGGGGCTTTGGGGGTGGCTTGCGTCCGGAAGTATTTTCTGCTCCGCCGGACTTTTCCTTTGGCTGAAAATTCGCTCCCGAAGCAACTAAGACCGGCAGAACCCGTCCGCAAAGCGCTGTGGTAGGATTTATGCTACGACAAGGGTGAGGCTTTGATTTTAGGCTTCACTTTTCGAGAAATGCGGTTAACATTTGTAATCGCTTATGAGAGTTATCCCCTACGGCGCTGCCGGTGGCGTAACCGGCTCCTGTTATCTCGTTGAGACAAAGCGGGCGAAAATCCTCGTTGACTGCGGGATTTTCCAAGGGTTCACCCTGAGTGACTCCTCCAATCGCGTTCCGGGCGGCATTAATCCCGGAGCTTTAGATGCGGCCATTCTTACCCATGCGCATTTAGACCACTGCGGACGACTCCCGCTTTTTGTGAAAGCGGGATTTTCTAAACCCATTTATGCGACGCAGGCGACGATTGACGTGGCTAAGCTGATCTTGCTTGATTCCGCGCATATTCAGGAAGCCGATGCGATTCGTGCCAACCGCAAGCGTGCCCGCGCCTTGCGCAAGCCGAAGCCGCCGCTTTATACGACCGAAGACGTGAAAAAAGTCTTCCCGCTGTTTACTCCGGTGGAATACGAAGTGTTGACCGAGGTGGCGCCGGGGATGAAGTTCCGTTTCGTCGAAGCCGGTCACTTGCTGGGCTCGACCTGCGTCGAGCTTTTTGTCAATGACGTCGGCGTGAAAAAATCGCTGATGTTCTCCGGAGACTTGGGCGGTCCGGGGATTCCGATTATCCGCGACTCGAAAAAGGTTGCCGACGTCGATTTCGATGCGGTTTTTGTCGAATCGACTTACGGGGATCGCGATCACCGCTCGTTGGAAGCGACGATCAACGAGTTTCGTCAATTGCTCGAAGAAGCGATTGCGCGAAAGGGGAAGGTGCTGATTCCGACCTTTGCCGTCGGGCGCGCCCAGCAGTTGCTTTATTACCTCGGAAAGTTCTTTTCGAGCGGCGAGTTGCCGAAGATTCCGGTTTACTTGGACAGCCCGATGGCTATCAAGGCAAGCCGGCTCTACGCGACGCATACCGAGCTCTACGACGAAGAAGCTTCCGACCGCGAAAAAATGAAGCGCCTCAAGGCCGGTCTTTCGACGCTGAAGATTTGCGAAACGGGCGAAGAATCCCGTGCACTCAACGACATGGAGGGGCCTTGCATCATTATGGCGGGTGCGGGCATGTGCAACGGCGGGCGTATTCTTCACCATTTCAAAAACAATCTTTGGAAACCGAATACGACGGTGCTCATTTGCGGTTATCAGGCGGAAGGTTCGCTCGGACGCCTCATTGCCGAAGGGCGCAAGCGCGTAAAGATTTATGGCGAAGAAATCGGAGTAGCCGCGAAGGTTTACACGATGGGCGGATTTTCCGCGCACGCCGGGCAGACGGATCTGCTCAAATGGCTTGCTCCGCTTTGCGAGCGCAAGGCGAAGCGTCCCCGCGTCGTCGTGATGCACGGTGAAGCGCGTCAGCGCGCGGCTTTGGCGGAGAAAATCCACATCCGCTTCGGCATCAAAGCCATGATTCCGTGGCTCGGTGAAGCGATTATGCTTTAGAAAACTCCGAAAATTCGTCCGGGAACAGGTTTATCGACAGCTTTCTTTTTACATTAGGTCAAATGCGGGAACGTGCGTTTGACAACGGGGCGCTCTTATTGGAAACTATAGGCAGAAATCGTCATGTCCAAATCACTTTTCAGTTCCGTCATTTTTGCATCTCTGCTTTTCATGCTTCCCGCGGGGCTTTGCGCCCAGCAGTATTCCGCACGGCAGCTTGCGGCTCTGATTGAAGAGGTGACGGCGTTGCGCGACGAGGTCAACCGCCTGCGCATGGACGTGGAGGATTTGCGTGCGGAAAACGCGCGTCTGGAGGAAAAACTCGGCAACCGCAAACAGGCGCCGAACGGAGCTGCCGAAATCGCCGCTTTGCGCGTTGAAATCAATAACAAGCTCGAAGCACAACGGCGGGAAATTGCCGCGAGCGTCGACAAGCGCCTTGCGGAAGTCGTTGCCAATACGAATGCGGCGCTGAAAGAAATGCGCGATCAGGTCAACAAGGCGCTTGCCGGGGTAGGGGCCGGAGCTCCGGTTAAGCCCTCCACGCCGCTTAAGGAGCCGAAAGATCTTCCGGCCAAGGGCATCCAGTACAAAGTTAAGTCCGGGGACACGCTTTCGAAGATTGCCCGTGAGCAGCGTTCTAAGATTGCCTGGATTCTTTATGTAAATCCGGGTTTGGACGCGAATCGCCTTCCGCTCGGCAAAGAAATCGTTATTCCGCAGGCAGACTAAAACACTCTCGACACCAACATGGCACAACCTAAGAAAAAACTCGGTCACGGTCGCGG
>JAFYWY010000072.1 GCA_017546455.1 Opitutales bacterium | reverse complement strand
GAATTCATCCGGTAAAACACGTCCGAGACGTTTTTGTTGCCGTCGAAAGCGTAGAACAGGTTCAGGCTGTTCGGCGCGTAGCGGAACACCAACGGACGCGTCGCGACCGGTTCCGTCGGATCCCAGACAAACTCTTTGAACACGTTGTACGGCTCGTTCGAATAGAGCACCTGTACACAGAGATAGCCGTCGTAGAGGAAGCGCAACCACGTGTTTTGCGCGCCGTTCGTCACGGATTTATATTCCGTGCGTCGTCCCTGCGAATCAAACGTCATCGTGATTACCGTTCCCGTCTCGGCGTTTGTCCAGCGCACCGGACGGTTTTCCGCGTTGTAGGAGATTTGCCACGTTCCCGTGGCGGTTTGAATCACAGTCGCGTTCCCGTCCGCGTCATACGTCAACGCCTCCGCCACGCCTTCGGCGCTTGGGGCAACACTCGTATACTGATTGAGGTTGTTTGCCGTGTAAGTCAATGCCGTTCCCGCTTCGGAGGCGGTTTTGCGGTTGCCGATATCATCGAAAGCGTAAGCGTAATTGTAGTTTGCATCGGTGTCGGAGACGGCGGAAACGAGTTCCGAGCGGGCGTTGTAGCCGTAGGCGAGGTTTTCCGAAGCCGCCATCATCGTGCCGGATTTCGCGGCGGACGTGCGCCGACCAAGCGCGTCGTGCGCGTAGTCGTATTGCGAAATCACGTTGCCGTTGACGGTGTTTTTCACTTGGGCAATCAAATCACGTTCCGCCTCGTATGTCCACTCCGCGGTCGCCGCGTTCGGGTACGTGAGCTTCGATTTCAGGTTAGTTCCCGCGAGGTATTCCCACGTAAAGTTATCGCTTTCCGCGGCCATCCCGACCAAACGCCCGCTCGCCGCATCGTAGGCGAGCGTCGTCTTGCGCACACCGCCGATCGAATAGCCCGTGCCGCGCGGATTAGAAAATGTGTTTCGATTCGTTAAGTTAGAGCTATTCATGAGACCTATTTCCTCCGGCACTTTCGGGAGGTATTTCCCGAGCGTGCATAACCAGTTTAACATGAGCCCTTCGAGCAATTGTCACAGAATTGTCACAAAATGCAATTTTTTCAAAAAAATTTTAATTTCCCGCAAACCCGCATCACTAAAGGCCAAAACGCCGAAAACACCCCCAAAAAACCGCCGCCTAAACCCAAAAAATTACAAAAAAAAATAATTTTTGTAACAATTCTGCGACAATTCCCGGCAAAAATCTCCTTTTGAATTTTATCGTCGAAGTATCGTGTAAATCCATTCTTCTGTGTGCGTTTAGGTGCAGATGTGCGGAAGGAATGCAAACGAGGGCACTACCAATTTCCGGCAGTGCCCTCGTTGCTTCTTTAATCTCTAATCTTTAATCTTTCCTAACGTGCGTTGCCCGGTGTGCGCGGGAACGGGATGACGTCGCGGATATTGCCTTCGCCGGTGACGAACATCAGCATGCGTTCGAAGCCCAAGCCGAAGCCGGAGTGCGGGACGCTGCCGAAGCGGCGCAAATCGACGTACCAGCCGTAATCTTCTTCGCTCAGACCGTGTTCCTTCATGGCTTCGAGCAGGCGTTCGAGGCGTTCTTCGCGTTGGCTGCCGCCGACGATTTCGCCGATGCCGGGCACGAGCAGGTCTGCCGCTGCGACCGTCTTGCCGTCATCGTTTTGGCGCATGTAAAACGGCTTGGCGTTGCGCGGATAATTGTAAACGGCGACAGGCGAGCGGAAGTGCTTTTCCGTCAGGTAGCGTTCGTGCTCGGACTGAAGCGCTTCGCCCCAAACCGGCGGGAACTCGAAGCTTTCGCCGGATTTTTGGAGGATTTCAACCGCTTCGGTGTAAGAAACGCGGACGAAGGGATTGTCCAAAACGGCTTGCAGGCGTTCCTGTAGGCCCTTGCTGACGAATTTGTCGAAGAAGGCGATTTCGTCGGGGCAATTTTTCAGGACGTCGGCGATGAGGTGTTTGATAAAGGCTTCGGCCATGTCGATGTCGCCGAAGATGTCGCAGAACGCCATTTCGGGTTCGATCATCCAAAATTCGCTGGCGTGGCGGGAGGTGTGGGAGTTTTCCGCACGGAAAGTCGGCCCGAAGGTGTAAACATTGCCGAGGGCGCAGGCGAGGGTTTCGGCTTCGAGCTGGCCGCTGACGGTGAGGAAGGACTGGCGGGCGAAGAAGTCCTGCGCGTAGTCGATTTTGCCGTCCGGTGTTTTCGGGAGGGCTTCCTGCGGGAGGGTCGTTACGCGGAAAAGCTCGCCGGCACCTTCGCAGTCGCTTGTCGTGACAATCGGTGTATGGACGTAGGCAAAGCCGCGTTCCTGGAAGAAGTTGTGCACGGCGTACGCGAGACGGGAGCGCACGCGGAACATCGCGCCGAGGCGGTTTGTGCGGGCGCGCAAGTGCGGGATGTCGCGGAGAAATTCAACGGTATGGCCTTTTTTCTGGAGCGGGAAATTGTCCGGCGCCGTGCCGACGATTTCGAAGTGTTTGGCGTGGACTTCCCAGCTTTGGCCTTTGCCCTGCGAAGCCACGAGAGCGCCGCGAACGGAAACGGAGGCTCCCGTGAGTGCGTTTTTCACGGTTTCGTAGCCGGGGCAATCGGCATCGACGATGATCTGCAGATTCTTCAGGCAGGAACCGTCGTTGAGCTCGATGAAGGAAAATGTTTTCGAGTCGCGGCGTGTACGGACCCAACCTTGGACGAGAACATCGTCGGCGGGTGCGGAGGCGGCGAGGGCGTTTTTAACAGAGAGTTTGTTCATAGGGTTTTATCGGGGATTTCGGGAAATTCTTAATCAATAATGAGTCGGGAACAAGAATGAATTCGTGCCGGCGAACGTGAATTGCTCGCGGCGAATCTTTAACCTTTTCTCTTTAGTCGTCGATTGGGACTGCTACAAAATCAGCATGGCGTCGCCGTAGCTGTAGAAGCGGTAGTCACGGGAGACGGCTTCGGTGTAGATTTCCTTGAGCCATTGGATGCCGCGCAGGTCGCCCGGCGCGAGGAAGGTGGAAATCAGGCACATGAGCGTCGATTTCGGCAGGTGAAAATTCGTAATCATGATGTCTGCGCCGGAAATTGTTTGCGGCGGATAGACGAAGAGCCCGGCGGTGGCGGCGACGCTTCCCGTTGCGGGGATGAGCGGGTCTCCGGCGGCGCGGCGGCGGGCAAAGTCTTCCATGGCGCGCAGGCTGGTCGTTCCGACGGCGAGGCGCGGGGAGCTTTCCGGTTTTACGATTTCGAGCTGTTCGCGCGTGGCGGCCGGAATCGTGTAAAATTCCTTGTGCATCGGGTGGCCTTCGATCGTTGTCGATTTAATCGGCTGAAAGGTGCCCAGCCCGATGTGGAGCGTCAGGTCGTATTGCGGAATGCCGCGCTCGCGCAGTTGTTCCAAAAGAGCGTCGGAAAAATGGAGCCCGGCGGTCGGCGCGGCGGCGGCGACGGGGTTGTCGCGGAAGGCGTAAACGGTCTGATAGCGTTCTTTGTCGAGTGCGGAAAAATCTTGGTCTTTCGGACGGGAGCGCGTGATGTAGGGCGGGAGCGGGAGCGAACCGATTTGCGCGGCGATGTCGAGGACGTTGCCTTGCGGGAGGAGGATTTCAAACTCCACCAAGTACTCGCCGCCGCCTTCCGTGCATTCTTCTTTGTCGATGACTCGGGCGCGGTAAACGCCGTCGATGCCGAAAGTTCCCGAGGCGGCTTTTTTCCCGGGTTTGAGCAGGCACCACCAGCGCGTGGGAATTTCACCGGGGCGCAGGAGCAGGCATTCGACTTTCCCGCCGGAACCTTCGCGGATGCCCGGAAGGCGTGCTTGCAGGACGGCGGCGTTGTTGCGGAACAGGCGCGTTCCGGTCGGAAGCAGATCCGGCAGATCCCGGAAAATGCAGTGGCTGAGTTTTCCCGTGCGGCGTTCGACGACGAGCAGGCGCGAGTCTTCCCGTCGTGCGGCGGGGGTTTGTGCGATTAAGCGTTCCGGCAGGTCGTAGTCGAAAAGGTCCGTGTTCATAAAGATGCCTTAATTTCCTCTCAAATGCCCGCAAACACAAAACAAAAACGCGGGATGCCCCGTGAAGGCTACTGATTTTCGAAAAGGGCGCGCGGGAGCGAGACGGCGACCGGGCAGTGGTCGGATCCTTCGACTTGCGGAAGGATGGCGGCTTCGGAAAACGCCGTTTCGAGCGCTTGGGAGACCAGCCAGTAATCGATTCTCCAGCCGACGTTCCGTTCCCGTGCTTTCATGCGGTAACTCCACCACGAATAGGCTTTTTCAAGCGTCGGATTTTCCGCGCGGAACGTGTCGATGAAGCCTGCCGCAAGCGTTTCCGTAAACGAGTTACGTTCTTCAATCGAATACCCCGGGCTGCGTTCGTTGCTCTTCGGATTGGCGAGGTCAATCGGCTTGTGGGCGCAGTTGAAATCGCCGCAGGCCGCGACCGGTTTTTTCGCCGCCAAGGCCTTGAGGTGTTCGCGGAAATCGGCATCCCAGCGCATGCGGTAGTCGAGGCGCGCCAATTCGTTTTGCGCGTTCGGCACATAGGCGCAGACGACGAAGACGCCGGGAAATTCCGCCGTCAGCACGCGGCCTTCCTGCGGGTGGGCCTCTTCGGAGTCAAAATTCGTTGAAACGGAAAGGACGGGGAATTTGGAAAAAATAGCGGTTCCCGAGTAGCCGGCTTTATCCGCCGGGTGCAGATAGCGGTGCGGGAAGGTTTCTTGCAGCGACTCCGGCAGTTCCAGGTCGGCGGGACATTTGATTTCCTGCAGGCAAAGAATGTCCGGCGCGTATTCCGCGACATAATTTTCCAGGCCTTTGCGGATGGCGGCGCGGAGGCCGTTCACATTCCAGGAATGCAACACAACGTTTTTATTCATGCCCGGAAAATAAAGATTCGGCGGCGCGGCTTAAAGATAAAATAAAAGCGAGGGCCGGGCATTCGGCTCTTTCCCGTTTCCGGGATGGCGCTTTGAATGCTCGGCCCTCGGCGTTTAAGCACTGAGGTTTAAGCGTGTCCGATTAAAAATCGTCGTCGAAGAAATCGTCGTCCGAGAAATCATCGGAGCCCGAACCGGAGTCGGAATCGTCAGAACCGAAATCGTCGTCGGAACTGCTCGAGCTCGAAGAGGACGAGGACTTGCTCTTTGTCGGGGCATCGCCGGAAGCGACCAGACCGTCGGAAATCGTTTTTCCGGTGTAGAGGCGGCTGAAGGTTGTGCGGGAGGCGTGGACTTGGAAAATCTGGCCGTTGACGGCGTTTTTGACTTCGAGGACGCCGCGGTCCGTGACTTTACGGACGAAGAGACGCGTGCCGACCGGAACTTCGATCTTGGTAACTTCGTTGCCGTTTTTGTCTCGGATCGAAACCATCGTGCCTTTGACGCGCATTTGGACGGCTTTCGGCCAGGTGTTTTTCTTGCGGGCAACTTCGGCGTAGTCGATTTTCTTCGACTTGGCGGGTTTCGCGGCGGGAGCGGGCTTGCTGTCTGCCTTGTCGGCGGATTCGTCGCTCGATTCGTCCGAGCCTGCGGAGTCTCCGGAGTCGTCGCTGCCGGCATCGTCGGAGCCGAAGTCATCCGCGTCGTCCTTGTCGGCGGCGGGTTCCGGTTTTTCTTCCTGGGCCTCGTTTTTCGCCGGAGCGGTCAAAGTTACGGTCGAAGGTGCGGCGGGTTCTCCGAAGATTTTGGCATCGGAATTCTTTGCGGGCGTGTTTTGGGCTTCGGCCTTTCGGCTTTCGCGGATGGCCTTCCCGTCTTCGACGCCGCGGAGGATGCGTCCGGCGATGTTGGTGTTCACCCAGCCCTGCTGTTCGGCGAGCATGTAGCTCATGAAGATCAGAACGGCGAGACCGACGCCGATCAGGACCTTAATAAAAGAACCGAATGTGTTGTGTTTCTGTTGCATTGTTTTCCTTTTTGTTGAATGAAAAGTTATTTTCTCAAGTCAATCCCCTTAAGGCAAGACTTATTGCTTGAGCGGTGACCGCTTGTCGTTCGGTGTTCACCGGTGGCAATCAGTCTTGATTTCCCGCCTTAAAAGGGGGAAACTTACGTAGCTTATGATTATTGATACCCTAGCAAACTCCGCACGGATTGAGGCGCTTAATCCGTATTTCAAAAAAATTTTTGATTACATCAAAACGCACGATCTGACGCAGGTGCCTGCCGGAAAAATCGTTATCGACGGCGACAATGCGTTTATCAACGTCGTGGACCATCCGGGGAAAACCAAGGAAACGTCGAAGCTCGAAAGCCACAACGATTATCTCGACGTTCATCTGCCGCTTACGGCGCCGGAAACGCTCGGCTGGACCCCGCGCGCGGATTTGCCCGAGATGCCCTATGACGCCGCCGGCGACTGCTCGCTCTACGACGGCCCCGCTCAGGTTTACACGACGATTGTTCCCGGCCAGCTTGCCGTCTATTTTCCGGAAGACGTGCACGCGCCGGCAATTTCGCCCGTGCCGTTCCGCAAGCTCATCGTTAAGGCTCGCGTTTAATCTGTCTTTTTTAACTAAAACCCCGAAAAACTATGGCTAAAGTAAAAAAATTGGAAGGTCTTATCGCGGCGCCGCACACGCCGTTTAACCCGGACGGCTCCGTCAATTTGGATATGATTCCGAAGCAGGTGGACGTGCTTGTCAAGCAGGGCGTCATCGGCGCTTACATCTGCGGTACGACCGGCGAAGGCATTTGCTGCTCGGTCGAAGAACGCAAAGCCGTCATGAAAAAATGGGCGGAATACGGCAAGGGCAAGCTCTTCATCATCGCCCACGTCGGTGCGCTTTCGGTGACGGACGCGCGCGAACTCGCCGCTTACGCACAGGAACTCAAGCTCGACGCAACCTCGATTGTTCCGCCGAACTTCTTCAAGCCGGGCTCGATCGATGCGCTCATCGATTATCTCAACGCCGTGCTTTCCGCCGCTCCGAAGCTGCCGTTCTACTACTACCACACGGGTATGTCCGGCGTGAACTTCGACATGGAGCAATTCCTTATCAAGGCTGACGGCAAGATTCCGCAGCTCGCCGGGATCAAGTTCAACTATCCGGACCTCTACATGTATCAGCGCTGCCTCCGCGCCTGTGGCGGCAAGTACGACATCACTTGGGGTATCGACGAATGGTTTGCGGGCGCACTCGCTTGCGGCGCCAAGTCCGCAATCGGTTCGACCTACAACTACGCGGCGAAGATTTACTACGACATTTGGAATGCCTACACGCTCGGCGATCAGAAGAAAATCGACAAGGGCATGGCAAAGGTCTGCAAAATCGTCGATATTCTCGTTCAGTACGGCGGCGTTGTCGGCGGCAAGGCCATGATGGCTTACCACAAGCTCGACATGGGCGGCGTTCGTCCGCCGTTGACCTGCCTCGACGAAGAACAGAAGGCTGATTGCGTGGCTCGCCTGAAGAAAATTATCGCAGGTAAGTAAACGTCAATAAGCTCAATGACGGGCATCGGACAAGGCGCTTTCGGGTGCAGAGTCCGGTGCCTTTCTTTTTTCGGGAAGGGGGGCTTAATTGACGTCCATCGGATCGACGTCGAGGATTTCGATGACGCCTTCCGGCCAGGGGAAGTTTGCGCGCAGGCGGGAGAGTTTTCCGATGATGGCGCTTACGCGGTCGCAGAAATACCAGAGGTGGAAGCGGAAGTTATCCTGGATTTTCTCGGTCGGGCAGGGCGCCGGGCCGCGGATTTCGCAGAGGTCGGGCGCGTTTTCCTCGAGGAAACGTGCCCAGGATTCGGCGGTGTCTTCGACGAGTTGGCGGTCATTTCCGCGAAGCAGGTGGCGGATGATATGGCGTTCCGGCGGGTAGCGGAATTCGCGGCGGCGCTCCAATTCATCTTCCAAAAACTCGTCGAATTCGGCGCGTTTGGCGAATTGGATCGGCGGGGCGCTCGGCGTGAAGGTTTGGACGAGGACCTCGCCGTCGAGCTGCCCGCGTCCGGCGCGCCCGGCGACTTGGACTAGCAACTGGAAGGTGCGTTCGGCTGCGCGAAAGTCCGGGACGTGCAGCGACAAATCGGCGTCGAGGATGCCGGCGAGAGTGACGCGCGGAAAGTCCAGCCCTTTGGCAATCATTTGGGTGCCGATCAGGATATCGATTTCTCCGGCCCGGAAGCGTTCGAGGATTTTCCGGAATTCATTTTTTTTACTCATCGTATCCGCGTCGAGGCGGACAATGCGTGCTTCGGGAAAACGCTGAGCGAGGATTTCTTCCGCCCGTTGCGTGCCGAATCCCTTTTTTCGAATATTGGCGGAGGAGCAGGCGGGACAACGTGACGGAGCCGATTCGATATGGTCGCACAAGTGGCAACGCAGACTTTGATTTTCCCGGTGGAAGGTCAATGCGCTCGAGCAGTGCGGGCAGGTGATGACGTGGCCGCAGTCCGGACAAATCAGGGCGCGGGAATAGCCGCGGCGATTCAGAAAAAGAATGCATTGCTCGTGGCCTTCGAGGCGCTCGGCAATCGCGTTGAGCATCGGCCGCGAAAAAGTCGTTTGCCCCTGCATGTGGAGGATTTCGCGGCGCATGTCGATGATCCGCATCGGCGGAAACGCATGCTCGTCAACGCGCTTTAAAATACGGTTGAGCGTGTACTTGCCGATGCGCGCATTGTAAAAACTTTCCAATGACGGCGTCGCGGAACCGAGTACGCAGACCGCGCCGCAGAGATGGGCGCGATAGACGGCGACATCCCGGCCGTGGTAAAACGGCGTTTCCCCCTGTTTGAACGAGGGCTCGTGTTCTTCGTCGACGACGATGAGGCGCAGGTCTTTCATCGGCGCAAAAATCGCCGAACGTGCGCCGACGAGCACGCGGGCGCTTCCGCGAGCCATGTCCATCCAAGCGTCGAAGCGTTCTCCCGACGAAAGATGGCTGTGCCAGACGACGACTTGGGTGCCGCAATCGCCGAGGCGCATGCGGAGGCGTTCGACGGTCTGGGGCGTCAGCGCGACTTCCGGAACGAGGAAAATGGCGCTCCCGCCTTCGGCCAGTACTTTGCGGATTGCGCCGATATAAACTTCGGTCTTTCCTGATCCGGTAACGCCGTGGAGCAGGTGTGTGCGGTATTGCCGTGAGTCGAGTCCGGCGCAGACAGACTCGAGCGCTGCGGACTGTTCGTCGTTGAGCGAAATCTTTTTCTGCGGAATCGATTTGGCGGAAGCTTCGTTGATGTCGGCATAGGCGACGCGCGACACGGCCTGCGTTTTTTCGCCGGCGATACCGGCAAGAATCAGGGCATTGATTACGGGCGCGGAAAAATTCAAAGCACTTCGGGAAACGGGGCCTTGATCTCGCAGCAGTTCGTAAAGCTCCGCCTGTTTTTTGGCGCGGCGCCTCAGCGCGGCAAGCGCTTCATCGTCGAGTTCCCGGGTAAGCGAAAGGGTGCGTTCGACGACGGCGCGTACACCTTGGCGTACGGCGGCGGGCAACATGGTTTGCAGGACGGAGTTCAGCGGTGCGGCGTAGTAGCCGGCAATCCATTCGCAGAGCTTTATTTCGTCGGGCGCAAGTACGGGGATGTCGTAGCAGAGCGCCTCGACTTTCCGCATTTTCGAAACGAATTTTTCTTCGGGGATGACCTGCATTTCCCAGACCAGGCCCAAGGTTTTACGGGAACCTAAGGGGATTTTTACGAGCGAACCGACGGCCAGACGGGTTTTGATTTCTTCGGGAACAACGTAGGTGTAGGCGCGTCCGCCGCCGTCGAAGGGCATGATGCGCGCATAGGACTCCCGCGGCGCCGAAGGTGATTTTTTTGCGGGACCGGGCTGAGAATAATCTTCTGCGGGAAACAATTCCGTCATCTGCAAAGACCTTAAAAATTTAGCTTCTCAAAGTAAAAGGAAAATGGCGGTCCGGTGATTGTTCCCCGGTGAGCGCTTGCCGTTTGTTGACCTCCGTTTACCGATTACTAAACAAAAAGCGTTCCCGCAGACGCATCTGCGGGAACGCAACCCAAGTTTTAGATTTCCCGCCGCTAGGCAGAAAGCTGTGATTAAACGATGTATTGTTTAATCTATACTTAACAAATAGGAATTACTTTCTCTGCGCAATCAAATTTTGCGCAGAGACTGATTTTTCTACCTATTCGTTGATGCTTTTGTATTTGTAGAAGGCGGAGAAAATGCCGAAAACGACGGCGACGGCGAGCATCAGCGCGGCAAAGAGATAGAAGCGATCGGCTTCGGAGTAGTCGACCGTTACGGCGACAACGAGGACGACGAGGAAGTTACCGACGGTCGTCGTCAGATTCCACAGGCTCGTGATCGTACTGCGCATGGCGGCGGGGGCTTGCGAGAATGCAAATTCAAGTCCCGTTGCCGAGAAGAGCACTTCGCCGAGCGTCAGCACGAAATACGGGAGTGCCATCCACCAGACGGAGATCGTCGGCGTGCCGGCGGCGAGTGAAGCGTCCACGGAGCTTTGGAGCCAGCCGCAAATGACGAAGGAGAGCGCCGCCAGTACCATCCCGACCGTCATGCGGCGCAGCGGCGTCGTCTTGAAGAAGCGCGTGCGGTTGAGCGCGGGATAGATGAAAAACGACAGAACGGGGATGAGCGACATCACGAAAATCGGGTTGATGTTCTGCATCGTTTCCGTGTTGATCGGATAGCCGAAGAGGCTGCTTGCCGTCATGTCGCCGCCGAGGAGGACCCAAGTGGTCGTCATTTGGTCAAAGAGTGCCCAAAACACCGGAATCACGGCGAAAAGCAGGAGAATGCCGCGGATCGAGCGGAAGCGTTCGCCCAGGCTCATCGGAACTTCTTCCGCGGGCGCGCTTTCGGCGGTCGATTTTGTTTCCGGATGCGCTTGTTTGGCCAAGCCGATTACCGCTTTCGGGACGAATGCGGCGATCGCGAAAAGAATTGAAACGGCGACAAATGCGGCAAGCCCCGCACCGATCAGCACGCAGCATTCGCCCCAGAGACCTTCTTCGATGCCGATCCAGGAGCTCAGGGCTTCAAGGCCGGTTCCGCCGAAGGGTTTCGTCAAAAGCGCTAAGGCGCAGAAGAACCAGGTCGGCAATGCACCGTAGAGGAGGGCGGAGCTGAGGACGCGCCCGAGCGTTTTGCCTGCGGGTTCGCCGATCCATTCCCCCAGATTGCGCTTATAGCCCGAGGTGCCGGCGACGAAAATCAGCGTTGCCAAGCCCATCGTGATGCCGGGGATCCCGAAGGCCCAGGCGTATCCGATTTCGTTTTTAATTACCGGAATCAGCAAAAACGCGAAGAACGAGCCGAAGTTGATGGCCCAATAAAACATTCCGAAGGCGCGGGCAATGAAGTGGCTTTGTTCTTTCGAAAATTGCTCGCCCATGAACGACGAGACACAGGGTTTAATCCCGCCCGAACCGAAGGCGATGAGGGAGAGGCCGAGAATCAGCCCGGATTGAGAACCGACCGTCAATGCGAGGACTGCGTTCCCGAGGACGTAGAACAGCGACATGACGATAATCGTCCAGTAGCGTCCCCAATATTTGTCGGCGATCCACGCCCCCAAAAGCGGCATGAAGTAAACCCCCATCGTGAAGAGGTGGCCGACCATCGTCGAGTAGTCTTCCGCTGCGCGCAATCCTTCTTCGCCGCTGGCGACCGAATCCTTCATCAGCTCGTAAACGATGTAGAGCGTGAGGATACTGCGCATTCCGTAGAAGCTGAAGCGTTCCCCGGCTTCGTTACCGACGATGAAGAAAACGGATTTCGGGAATCCGGACTTCGCCTGTTCGGTTGCGGGGGCGTTGTCCGGCGTTGCGGGTGTGTTGCTTGTTGATGTCATGGGAAAAGGAGTTAAAGGCTCATTACAGTTTTTTTCTTCCCGAGCGGCAAAACTTTTCGTGCGGGAGCGGGGGCAAGAAACGCGGATAGCCGATAAGTCAAATTCCCTATCGGCTATCCGCAGTCAAATTTCCTGTTTGCGCTTTAGTGCTTCAGGCTTTTCAGGAAGCGCTCAATGCGGAGGCAGGCCTCGTCGATGTTTGCGTAGGATGTCGAGAAACTGGCGCGGCAGAAACCTTCACCGCAGGAACCGAAAGCTGTTCCGGGGACCATGGCAACGCGTTCGGCGCTGAGGAGGCCCTTCGCAAATTCCATCGAGGAAAGTCCGGTCGAGGTGATGTCCGGAAATGCGTAGAACGATCCGCGCGGCGAGTGGCAGCGAAGGCCGAGCTCGTTGAAGCGGCGGACGATGAAGTCGCGGCGCTCGCGGTACTTTTCGCGCATTTCGAGCATGGATTTTCTGCCGTTGCGCAGGGCTTCGATCGCGGCTTCCTGCGAAATCGTCGGCGCGCAGAGAATGCCGTACTGGTGGATTTTTAAAATACCGTCGATGATGTCGGCCGGGCCGCAGGCGTAACCGACGCGGAAGCCCGTCATTGCGTAGGCCTTGGAGAAGCCGTGCAGGAAAACCGTGCGCTCCCGCATGCCCGGAATCGAGACGATGGAGGTGTGGTTGCCGTCGAAGGTGAGCTCGGAGTAAATTTCGTCCGAAATGACGAGCATATCCTTTTCGATGGCGAACTTTGCGATTTCTTCGAGCAGTTCCCGTGAGGCAGTCCCGCCGGTCGGATTCGTCGGGAAGTTGATGAGCAGGGCTTTGACGCCGGGTTGCCAAGCCTTGCGCAGGGCTTCGATCGTGATGGCAAATTTGTCTTCCGCTTTCGTTTCAACGGCGATGGCTTCCGCATGGCAGAGCTTAATCGACGGGCAGTAGGAAACGTAGCAGGGTTCGTGATAAATGACTTTGTCGCCCGGATTGAGAATCGCGCGGAGCACGGCGTCAAGGGCTTCGGAAACGCCGACCGTCGTGATAATCTCCGTCTCCGGATTGTATTCCGCGCCGTAATTGGCGGCGACGTACTTGGAAATTTCCTTGCGCAGGGCAATCAGACCACGGTTGTCGGTGTAGCTCGTATGGCCGCGTTCCAGCGCGGAGATGGCGACGTCGCGGATGTGGAACGGCGTGACGAAGTCCGGCTCGCCGATACCGAGCGAAACCGCGTCTTTCATCTGGGAAACGATAGCAAAGAAATCGCGGATGCCGGATTTCGGCATCGTGCGAACATGGGAAGCCAGAAAATCTCTCATTTTAATGTTTTTTTGAGCGTTGCTTATTGTGTGACGGGGAGGCGTTCCGGCGCTTCGGAAGCCGCAATCGCGTAACCGGATTCCTTGTAGGCGCGGAGCATAAAGTGCGTGCCCGTGGACAAAACACCGTCAATGCGAGCGAGACGGTTGTGAACGAAGTTGGCTACCTTGTAGAGATTGTCGGCGTTGACGATGACGAGCAGGTCGTAGGCGCCGGACATCAGGTAACAGCTTTCCACCTGGTCAAACTGGCTGATGCGCTCGGCAACGCGGTCGAAGCCGCCGCTGACTTCCGGCGAGACTTTCAGCTCGATAACGGCACGTACGCGCGTTTCTTCGTCAAACGAGGGGTTGAGGACGGGGCGCCATCCGAGCAGGATTTTTTCGTCTTTGAGCTGAGCAATCTGTGCTTCGACTTCGGCCGGCGTAAGCTCGAGAACACGGGCCATTTGCTCGCTCGAAAGCTGTTCGCCTTCAAGAATCAGTTTGAGGACTTTGTTCATTGTGGAAATGAATTTATTGTTTTCGGGGAGAGGGTAAAACAAAAAATCCGCCGACCTTTTGCGTCGACGGATTTTTCATAGAGGAAGACGTGGAAAAGGCGATTACGCTTTTTCGACGAGTCCGGCCTTGAGAGCCTTGACGGAAACCCAGAGGCGCTTGATGCTGCCGTTCGGGAGTTTCACGCGGATGCGTTGAAGATTCGGCTTAAACGTGCGTTTCGTTTGCTTGACGAGTTGGAGACCGATCCCGCCGCTCTTCTTGCTTTGACCTTTGTGAACGATGCTGCGTCCCTTCGTCGGACGTTTTCCTGTGATTGCGCAAACTCGTGACATGATAGTTTTCTCGTTAAAATGGTTGGTTTTTGAAAATTGAGGCTCAACTATCTCCATATTGCGGGGGGATTGCAAGCACTTTTTTGAGAAAAATATTTTATCGCCAAAAAATGTTTGACGCGGGGGTGTGAAAAATCCATGCTCGCATCTTACATTTTCCAATTTCAAAAAATTTTAAAACAAACAAATCAATCCAATGCCCGTAGAAATCAAGATTCGTAAAGGTGAAAGCATGGACAAAGCGCTTCGCCGCATGAAGAAAAAGCTCGACCGCGAAAACATCATTCGCGACGTTCGTGCTAAGCGCTACTTCGAAAAACCGTGCGAAGAACGCCGTCGTAAGAAAAAAGCTCAGGCGTTCAGCAACATGCTTCGCCAGCGCTACGAAAACATGTAATCCCACTTAATCAGGAAGGAGACGAGATACCATGTCGCAACACGCCAGTTTTAAGAGCGCCGCTGCAGGCTCCACGAACCGCACCGTGCTCAAACGCTTCGAACGCATCGACCTGCTCAAGAAGCGCGGCCAGTGGTCCGAAACGCGCACGCGTTTGACGAACCTCCCGAAGACGCGTCCGGAAGCCTAATCGCAGGCATCCCGCAAAATCCCGCCCGAAAGGTGCGGGATTTTTTTTGTGCCCGCTTGCCGGACTGCCGCTTCCGGTACCCCGCTTTCTTCCGTTTATTCGTCAAGTCTCCGTGCCTTTTCCCTTGATTTTGGCCCGACACATGGCAAACTCGCAGGCCATGAAGTTTTCCGATTTCTTTGCTCGTATTTCCCGAAAAACCCTTCCGTTGCTCGCCTTTCTCGCAGGAACGGCTTCCTCCTTCGGCGCTGAACCGACGAAAGTCGCCTGTGTCGGCGATTCCATTACCTTCGGCTATCTGATTCCCGGACGCGAAAAGTCTCACTACCCGAAGATGCTCGGCGAATTGCTCGGGAAAGACTTCGAAGTCCGCAATTTCGGCAACCCGGGCAAGACCTGCGGCGATTATCCCGGCGAAAAAGGCCGCAAGCGCTGGTACGGCGATAATGTCGAACACAAGGCGGCGAGCGAATGGCAGGCGGATATTTACATCTGCAACCTCGGCATCAACGATACCGGAGCCTGGTGGAATCCGAAGCTTTTCTCCGAAGGCTACGCACGCCTGATTAAGGATTGGCGCGGCAACCGCAAGGAGGTCCCCGTCTTCATTTGGACGCAACTTGCACCGGATTTTCGCGGTCCGGACGGCAAGGCGACTTTCCCGGGCAATGTTTTTAAGCCCGAATTCTCTTTCCCCGCACGCGATAACGGCTCGGCGGCCAATCGCCCGACAGCCCAAAAATTACTCGAAAAGCTGACGAAAACGGAAAAGCTTCACGGCTTTGACGCTTATACGCCGCTTTGTGCGCACCCCGAAATGATGCTCCCTGACGGACTGCATCCGAATGCCGCGGGCGCCCGCCGAATTGCGGAATTTACCTTTGCGAAGCTGGTGACGACGAAGCTGCCGGGCATTAAAATCAAAAATCCGCAACCCAGCTGCGTTCCCTCGAAAGACAAGGCGTCCATCGTTTTGAAAAACCCGCACGACACGGCAATCCTGCTTGACGGCGCCTCGTTGCGCGGAAACGGGGCTGCGGTTTTCGTTTTTGAAAACGCGACGGTAATCGCCCCCGGCAAGGAAATTACGGTGGCCCTCGGCGGCGAAAAGGATCAGCTCGATCCTGCATTCCCGTTGGTCTCTTCGAAAATTAAGTCCGCAAACGGCGTGAAATTCGTTCCGGCGCGGAAGTAAGTTTTAAATATGATTTAGCAAGGCGGAGCGATTTCTATGGCGCTCCGCCTTTTTTTTCAATAATCGCACCATGGAATTAGATCTTTTGACGCAGGTTACGGCATTTTTGGTGTTAGGGATGTGGATTTTGTTTCCTTGGACCATCCTTTTTTCGATGTTTTCCCGCCGCGTGTTTCTCGGGAGTATCATTGTTTGTGTGCTTTGGGGAGGCTTTTTTGCGCTTCTCGGAGGACTTATGGCGCTACTTACGGCATTTGCGGCAATCGGGGTCTTTTACTGCTCGTGGCGATTTAAGTTTGTCGGGGCATTTCGGAGGCAAGCCGTGCTTTTATTGGCGATGTGTGTCTATGATTTCTGCTACTTTTCGCTGTCGGCTAATTCGGGGTTAATGCGGGATACACTGTGCGCGGTTCTATTTCTCGGATATGGGGTAACGGAGGCTTATATTTTGCTTTCTCCTTTTCTGGCTCGGGCAAGTCGCCCGGGAGAAGTTTTCGGCTTGCCGCGGGGAAGCAAAGAGGGAGCTGCAAGAAGACGCGAATTCTTAGGAATAAATTCCGGGCGGAGGTTCTCCGTACGCGTAAAATAAAAAGACGTTCCCGCGAACACGGGAACGTCTTTTTTTAAGCTCTAAGCTTTAACCTTTAAGCTTTTAATTAAGCTTTGCCGGCGGAGCCGAGAACGTTGTTGATCTTGTGCATGTAGAGCTTCTTGAGCTCTTCGCGTGCCGGACCGAGGTACTTGCGCGGGTCGAATTCAGCCGGGGTCTTGGTGAAGACCTGGCGGATCGCGGCCGTCATCGCGAGGCGTCCGTCGGAGTCGATGTTGATCTTGTCAACGCCGAGCGAAGCAGCCTTGCGGAGCTGGTCTTCCGGAATACCGACAGCTGCCTTGAGCGCGCCGCCGTTTTCGTTGATGATCTTGACGTATTCCTGCGGGACGGAGGACGAACCATGGAGAACGATCGGGAAGCCCGGGATGCGCTTTTCGACTTCTTCGAGGATGTCGAAGCGCAGCGGCGGCGGAACGAGGAGGCCCGTTGCCGGATCGACCGTGCACTGTTCCGGCGTGAACTTGTAAGCGCCGTGCGAGGTGCCGATGGAGATAGCGAGGGAGTCAACGCCCGTCTGCTTAACGAATTCTTCGACTTCTTCCGGTTGCGTGTAGTTGGAGTGTTCGTGCTGAACTTCGTCTTCGATACCGGCGAGAACGCCGAGTTCGCCTTCGACGGTGACGTCGTACTTGTGGGCGTATTCAACGACCTTAGCAGCGAGTTCAACGTTCTTTTCGAACGGGAGCGAGGAGCCGTCGATCATGACGGAGGAGAAGCCGTACTCGATGCAGGATTTGCAGAGTTCGAAGGAGTCACCGTGGTCGAGGTGAAGAACGACCGGGAGGTCGAATCCGAGTTCCTTGGCGTATTCGCAAGCGCCCTGTGCCATGTAGCGGAGGAGCGTCTGGTTCGCGTATTTGCGAGCACCGCTGGAGACCTGGAGGATCACCGGAGACTTGGTTTCAACGCAAGCCTGGATGATGGCCTGCATCTGTTCCATGTTGTTGAAGTTAAACGCCGGAATCGCGTAGTGGCCTTCGTGAGCCTTCTTGAACAATTCCTTCGTGTTCACCAAACCGAGTTCTTTGTAGGATACCATAGTTTTGTCTTTCTTTAAAAATGTCCGGCAATTGAACGCTTTCCCGCGCGGGAACGCAATTAAATTAAGCCGGATTGCGTCAAATTTAGCGGAAATCCGGGGCTGTACTCGAATTTCCATTTTTATCTTTAAGCGTCAGGCGCTTTGGGCCATTATCGAAAAATCCATGTCCACTAAGATTTTCTCCATCGCCAATCAAAAGGGCGGCGTCGGCAAGACGACGACCGCCGTTAATCTCGCATGCGGCCTTGCGCGCCGCGGCATTCGCACCTTGCTTGTCGATTTGGACTCACAGGCCAACGCGACGAGCGCGCTCGGCATCGAGAAGAAAGTCGGCGGGAGCCTTTACAACGCATTTTTCGGCGAAGCGTCCGCCGAGGAAAAAATCATTCCGACCGGCACGAAGCATTTGGACATCATCCCCTCCGAAGCGGACATCGCGGCGATTGAATCCGAGCTGCTTCAATTGCGCCAGGAAAACTATCTGGGCTGCCTTAAGAGCGTACTCGATCCGATTAAGGACTCGGGGAAGTACGATGCGATTATCATCGATTGCCCGCCTTCGCTCGGCATGCTTTCGATGAACAGCCTCGTCGCCGCTAATCACCTGATTATCACGCTTCAATGCGAATACCTCGCGATGGAGGGGCTGAGCCAGATTCTGGAAACCGTCGAACGCATCCGCGAATCCGGCAACAATCCGGAACTCTCGATCGGCGGGATTCTGATGACGATGTTTGACGTGCGCACGAACCTCTCCCGGGCGATTGTCGACGATATTTCGAACACCTTCCCGCAATTGGTTTTCAAGGCCAAAATCCCGCGCTCGATTCGCCTCGGCGAAGCGCCCAGCTACGGGAAAAGTATTTTCGAATACGATCCGAACGGCGCCGGAGCGCTCGCTTACGATGCGCTTTCCAAAGAGTGCATTCGCCGTTTCGCCCTGCGGAGCTAACCCCTAAGCCGAATTCCCGCCATGCGTCTTTCTGCCAAAGCAATTTTAAGCGGAGCCCTTGCTCTGATCGCCTCCAACCTCCTTGCAGCGCCGAAAGACGGCGGCGGGATTGTCTTCATCGGCGACTCTATCACGCAAGGCGGGACCTACCTCGCGGGGACGGTTCCGAGCTATCGCTACCAGCTTTTTAAAAACTTCGTCGACAACGGCATCGCCTTTACGCCGATGGGGATGACCGACGGCGCCCGCCACGGGGTCAACGTTGTCAACCTCACGCCCGAATACCGCGGGAAGTCGTTCGTTAACGTTTCCGAAGCCGCCGCCAGCGGACGTGCCTACCAGTACGCCGGCCACCCTGCCACAAGCGGCGGGGTTTGGGGGAAGAATAAATTTAAAAGCGATCCCGGCGCGGTTGCCAATGTCGCCAATCGCGGTCCCGTCACCCTGAAGCTCGGGTTGACGAATCCGCATACGAAGGACAAAAAAACGTATTTTGACGATGCCAAGCGCGTTGAATATGCGGGCGATACCTATCGTTCCCGCTACGGAAAGAAATTGCCGGAAACGCTCTGCATTCTGATTGGGATTAACGATATTTACGACAGCGGCGACTCCGAAACCGTGAAGGCGACCGCCGGCTGGGTGAAGGAAATCGTCGAAGCCTATCAAAAGGCGAACCCGAAAATTGAAGTCCACGTCTTCAAATTGCTTCCCACCGGGAAAAACAACGGGACCGGCGCCAAGAGCGGCTATCGCTACCGCGTTTACAACGATTATTTGGAATCCCTGAACATCGAAAAAAATTGGTCCACGCGGACTTCGAAGGTGTTCTTGGACGACATTTCCGCCGGTTTTTACGCTAAGGACGGTGCGATGTGCGACACGCCCGGCGGCGCGCATCCGAACACGCAGGGCGAGCTGATTGTCGCGGGCAATTTGGCACGCGCGCTCGGCATCGGGCAACGCGACTGCGGCTTGGCGGACGCCCGTAAACCGGCGGAAAAGCTGGATTCGCAGATCGACTTCGGTGCCGAGATTACGGCTAAGCGTCGCGGCGGAAACGCACGCCATTTCTCGAAAATCGGCGGCAAGACGCGCTTTAAAACCAAGGCGGGCAGCCTGCAAATTGCCGAAAAGGACGTGAGCGGCAACGGCGCTTGGGAACTCAAGTGGCTGCCCTCCGCGTCGAGCAAGGTCCTGCGCGAATGCGTCGCCGTCTTCAAGGTGAAAATGTTGCCGGCAGACGGCGGAAAGGCACCGACGGAGCTGACGAAAAACAACCGTTTCTCGATTTTCGTCGGCAACGGAAATGACCAGGTCGGCATGCTCGGTATCGGCGAAAACGGAATTTTCTGGAACGGCAAGCAATTGCTCTACGGCTCCAATATGGACCTCTACGGCAAGGAAAAGCTCGCCGATTTGGTTTCGGGAAAATCGCCGGCCGCCGATCCCATGGCGGGCTATTTCACGAAAGCAGCCCACGATTTCCGCATCATTTACAAGCAGGGCGAAGGTTATTTCGTGTGGCTCGATGACCAGCTCATCGGCGAAAAGCTCACGGGAAGCACGGATTCCGCCGTCGTCAACGCCCACAAAGACAAGCTGATCTTCGGCGACGTCTCGGGCGAAAATGCCTGCTGTGCGGAAATTTCCGATGCCGCATTCTCGGTTCGTTAATTTTTTTTGTTTTTTTAGTCATGGTTGAAGTTTCCGGAATGGCATTGCTTTCGGCGACCCTGCCGGTCGTGATTATTGCCGCTGTCGGCTACCTGTTCCGCCGAAAAGGCTGGGTCAATCAGGAGACGCAATACGGCCTGATGCGCCTGGTGATTTGGGCGTTTACGCCGGCGCTGATTATTGACCGCGTCTTGGGGAATTCGCTTTTGTGCGACTTCGCCGTCGTCGTCAAAGTGCTTTCTGCCGGCTTCCTTACGATTGCGCTCGGCGTCGTTTTGGCGGTTTTCTTGGCGCGCTTTTTCGGGATATCCGAAGCGGAGCGCCGACGCGTTTTCGGTTACTGCGCCGGGATCTACAACTACGGTTACATGGCGCTTCCCGTCTGTATTTCGCTTTGTTCTCCGGAAACCGTTGGGATGATGCTCCTGTTTAATACGGGCGTCGAAGTCGGGATTTGGACCATCGGGCTCTCCGTTGTCAGCGGGAATTTGGAACCGAAGAAAATTGCGACGGCTTTCGTAAATCCGATTTTCATTTCGATGGTCATTGCGATTACGCTGAATTTCTGCGGTTGGGCGGAGGCGGTGCCCGCGTGGTTCGCGGCGACGGCAAAATCACTCGGAGCGTGTATGATTCCGAGCGGCGTTTTGCTTGTCGGGATGTCGCTTCCGATTCTGCTTAACGGCTTTCGGCTTAAAGACGACGTCAAGGCTTCGCTCGGCGCGATTATCGTGCGTCTGGGCATTATTCCTGCGCTGATGGTGGCTACGGCCGTTTGGTTGCCCGGTATCCCGCAGGATCTGCGCTACATCCTCGTTATTCAGTCCGGTATGCCGGCTGCGATGCTCCCGATCGTTGTCGTCCAATACTACAAAGGCGATGCCAAGCTGGCGCTCCGCGTCGTCCTCATTTCCACCGCCGCCTGCGTCTTCACGCTTCCTTTCTGGATCAAGCTCGGCTTCTGGCTCCTCCAATAAAATCGTCACGCTTCCGATTTAAACTTCTTCGGAAGGTTGGCTTTGGAATGAAAATGTTGCGCGTTGCTTGATGCCCCGTGTCTCCGTGAGAGACACAAATCATTAGAAAATCACATGGAGTGTAGAGCTCTCTCGGGATTCCGCTATTGGCGGTAAAGGTGCGCTTTTTTATCGCGGAGGAAGCAGGCGGCGCTTAGTCTTTCCCCATGTTTAAGTCTTGCTTCTCGATTTTGCTTTTTGCCGTTTTGGGTATTTTTGTTTCGGCGGGGGATGCACTTGCGGAGTGCAATGTGATCCCTCATCCGCAGAAATACAAGGAGGCGGAGGACTTATTTGTCCCCGCACAGGGGTTAGATAAGCGTGTTGCCGTGATGCGCGTGAAGGAACTCAAAGGCGTTCCCGCGCATGCACAAAACGAAGCCTACGAGCTTGCTGTCGGGTCCATTTCGATAAAAGCCGGAAGAGGGCCTCTCGCAAGAATCAAATGTGTTTCCGACGCCGGAGAAATCAATGCGCGTAAGACGCTCGCGCAGATGATTAAGAATGCGGGTCCTCGCGGCGTTCCCCATTGCAAAGTTCTCGACTGGCCGGCGTATCCGATGCGCGGCTTTATGATGGACTGCGGACGCAGCTACATCCCGCTTGCGGACCTGAAGAAAATCGTCGCGTTTTGTGCCGAGTACAAAATCAATATTTTCCACTGGCACCTGACGGAAAACCAGGGCTGGCGCACGGAAAGCCGCGTCTATCCGGAGCTCAATGACAAGAAGAACTACACGCGCGACCACGGAAAATTCTACACGTTTAAGGAAATCCGCGAGCTCGTCGCGTATTGCGATTCGCTCGGTGTGATGCTGATTCCCGAAATTGACATGCCGGGGCACAGCGCCGCGTTTGAGCGCACGTTTAAGTGCAGCATGCAGAGTGAAAAAGGTACGGAGATTTTGAAGAAGCTCGTCGACGAAATTATCCGCGAGGGGTTTGCATCGAAAACGGTACCGTATTTCCACATCGGCACGGACGAAGTCCACATCACGAATCCGAAATTCGTGCCGGACATGGTGGCATTTGTGCGCGCCCGCGGTAAGAAGGTTGCGACCTGGAATCCGGGAGCGAATTACAAGCCGGGCGAAATCGATCTCGTTCAAATGTGGAGCGGTCGCGGCCGCCCGCTTGCAGGCACGCCGTCGCTCGACTGCCGTCTGCATTACTTTAATCACTTTGACTCGTTTGCCGATCCCGTTGCGGTGTTTTTCTCGAATTTCGCGGAAACGCCGGAGGCGAACGATACGATTGCCGGCGGGGTTGCGGCGATTTGGTGCGACCGCTACATCAACGGTACGGACGCGCTTCTCGCGCACAACTCGTTCTATCCGTCGATTCTCGCGTTTGCGGAAAGCGCGTGGCAGGGCGGACGCGAGGAATATTTCCACGGTACGGGTACGAACATTCCGCTCGAAGGCAAGAAGCTCGAGCAGTTCAAGAATTTCGAACGTCGCATGCTGTTCGTAAAAAAAGAACTCGGCGCGAAAATGCCGTGGGTGCCGCAGGCGGACGTCCGCTGGCGCATCACCGATCCGTTCCCGAACGGCGGTCAGCTCGATAAGGTCTTCCCGCCGGAAAAGGAAGAATTGAAGCCGGAATACGATTTCGACGGCAAGAAAGTCGGCACGCGGGAAGCACGCGGGGCGGCGATTTACCTGCGCCACGTTTGGGGGCCGGGCGGTCTCGGAACGGTTTCCGCATTTTTCAAAAAGCCGCAAACAAATTCCACGGTTTACGCGTACTCGTGGGTGTGGTCGCCGAAGGCACAGAAGGTTGGCCTTTGGGCGCAGACGCACAAAATCAGCCCCTCGGAGCCGGATTTGCCGCCGCCGCAGGGCAAGTGGGACTATCGCGAGTCCCGTTTCTGGCTGAACGATAAGGAAATTTTGCCGCCGCGCTGGGAAAATTCACACACGTCGCGTAATCAGGAAACGGAACTTAAAAACGAAAACTTTGAAGTGCGTCCGCCGATTCCCGTGCAGCTCAAGCAAGGTTGGAACAAGGTGCTGATTAAGCTTCCCGTGGCGGGCTTCTCCTCCGGGCAGGCGCGCCTGTACAAATGGATGTTTACGTTTGCGCTTGTTTCGCCGAAGGGCGACGCGCCTGTCGAAGGCCTGATTTGGTCTCCCGAGAAAAAGAAATAGAGCTCGGGAAGAAAAGGGAACCACGAATGAACACGAACACTCACGAATGTTTTAGGCGGAACCTAACCGCTTGAGAAAAACTTACTTCCTCAAAAAAACAGCCACTCCGGAAACTTGGGAGTGGCTGTTTTTTTAGATTTTCGGGAGTTTTGCTTTCGTCAAAATCATTCGTGAGTGTTCGTGTTCATTCGTGGTTCCCTCTTCGCGAGGAACCGCATTAATCCCGGTTTTCCCAGAGTTTGGCGAGGGCGTTCTTTTCGACCCAGCCTTCGCTGCCGTTGGCGAGGCGGACGAGGAACCAGCCTTCCCGCGTTTCGAGCAGCGTAAGTTCCGTTCCCGCAGGAATACGCGTGAGCTCCCGGACCGTGCCGTTGTCTTTAATCGGAAGGCTGTAAACCGCCGCAGAATCAACGACGACGATTGCCGTGGACGCATCGCGCAGGGCTTTTTGCTGGCTGAAGAAATTCCCCATGCAGTAGCCGAAGACGGCGAGGGTGATTACGAGCGTGAGGGCGCGCTTTCGGCGGACAAAGGTGAAGACGATGATGCCCGCCGACAGAGCCGTGCAGGCGAAAAGCGTCCACATAAACGGAGAAAAGGAATCGCGCAGGACGACAAAGAAATCGGCGGGATTTTTGACTTCGTTGACTTGCGGGAGCTTGAGTTGCACGCGGGCGGCGTTGAGATTCGCCAGGATGTCGGAACGTCCGACGGCCAAGCGGCGGGCGCGCTCGTAGCAGGCGAGCGCAGGCGCAAACTGCTTTTGCTGGTAAAGCGTGTTGCCGAGATTGAACCAGGCGTCGGGAGCGTAGGGAGCCATTTCGCAGAGCTCGGCGAATCCTTCCTTCGCGCGTTCGAAATCGCCTTTGGCGTAGGCGTTTTCGGCGTTGAGGATTTTTTGTTCAACGGCGAGAGGCGCGTCGGCGGCTTTGGCTTGCGACGGAGACGCGAGGAAAACCGTTCCCGCAACAAGGAGGAAAGCCCCCGTTTTGACGGCACGGACGACGATTTCGCGGAACTTTTCGAAATGTTCGCAGCGGGCGTGCGGGCGGTAGCCGGCGTTTTCTGCGGCGTCGAGGACTTCGGCGAGCGCGGCGTTGTTTTGTCGGATGGAGCGGCGAACGGCGTCGGCGGAGGTTTGGCCGCGGGCATCGGCGAGGTAGTCGGTGACTTCGTTGCGAACGAGCGCGTCAAAGGTTTCCGGCGTGCTTGCCGCGAGTTTTTTCAGGACTTCGCTTTTGCGGTTGCGGGCGCGCTTGCGCAGGGCGTCGGCGGGATCATTGCTGCGACGGGCGCGGAAAATCAGTGTCCCGGCGCAGATGAGCAAGGTGGCGAGGGCACCGGCGAAGGGCATCCAAATTTTTTTCTCGGGCGGAGTTTTCCCGGCTTCGAGCAGCTGCGCATTGAGCGGTCGCAGGTAAGCGAAGGATTGGGCGGCGTCGTTTTCGGCGGTTGCGCTTGCGGTAGAGGTTTCGGTTTCGAGCGGAACGACGGCGTTGGTCGCGGGTGCGGCGAGCGCGTTGTTCTTTTCGATTTGAAGCGTTTTATCGATTTGCGTGAGGACGTATTTTTGCGTCTTCGGATCGAGGATCGCAAAGCTCAGCGAAAGCTTTTGTTCGCCGGCATTGAGCGGGATGAGCATCATGCGGACGCGCGTCGTGTTGTCGGGAAGCGTCGAGATTTCCGCCGGGTAGGTCCGAAAGCCTTCGAGTTTCGGTTCGGGCGCAATCAGGCCGGTGCTGTTGCCCGTAAGCGTCAGGTCGAGGTAAAGCGGATCGCCTTGCTTGGGCGTCGTACTTGAAAGTGTCCACTGCGGGCGGTTTTCGCCGATGACGCCGAGGTCGATTGCTCCGGCGGGGACGGGCGGGCGCGGGAGAATGGTGATGTCTTTCAGGGCGCCTTTCAGCGGGAGGTTGACGCGGTTGCCGCCGGAAATGCCGAGTCCGCGAACGGCAAAGCTACCGCCGAAGAAGCTTTCTTCAAAGGGATCGCGGGAGCCGTTACCGATGAAGCAACTTGCGTTCGTCGAAAACGCGGCGTCGAATTTGCCCGTCTTCATGGCGCGCAGGTCGAAGAGAAAAATCGATGCGTTGTAGCTTTCGCCTTGGAAATTGAGGGCTTGAGAGGCGGAGCCGCGTTCGGTCGCGGTGAAAACGGAATCGTTGCCGTCGAGTTGCGGAGCGGCGCTCAGCGAGACGTTGAGGTCCGGGCGTGCGAGCACGACGACGTAAAGCGGAATTTCTTCGCCGACGAAATAGCTCGTCCGGCCCTGTTCTTTCGGTTGGACGCGGAGGAAAACCGCTTCCGCGAGCGGGAGTTCCGAACCGTCTTCGCGGAATAGCCCGGTCGAAAGTTTGCCGACAGTAAATTTAATCGGCTGCGTGAAGCGCTCGCCCTCGGAGGTCTCGAGGCGGATTTTCGGAATGGCGATTTCACCCGTGCGGGACACCGTAAAGCCGACGCTGAGCGAGGAGGAAAGCTTGCCGTTGACGATGCTGGTTTGCGAGCCTTTGACGTTCGGGTGCCAGGTCACTCCGTCCACCTGAGGAAAAACGATGTTGCGGATTTTTTCGCCGCCGTCGCAGTAAATATTGAAATGCGCCATCTGGTTTTCGGTGACGCGATTGGGCGAAATGCGGACGCGCAGGTCTTCGGCCAAGGCGCAGACGGCGGCGAGCGTAAAGAGGGCGGCGATACAAAGCCCGTGCTTCAGGGTTTCGAAGTACTTGGAAATGTTCATTGTCTCGTTTGAATTCGTCGGAGGATATTAGAAGAAGCGTTCCCGCAGGGGCGAATTGTTTGTTCGCAGGCGGAAAGGCGGCGGGAGCGAGGCGGCTCCGCGGATTGTGCCCGTCGGGCCGGGCTACTCAAGCTCGCCGAGAATTTCCATTTCTTCGGCGATGATTCCCTGTTCCCGCGTGACGCGCAGGATTTCTTCTTCGACGGAGTCCGGTGGCGTAATCAGACCCGGTGCGAGCGTGCCGGCGTTTTCTGCGAGGAAAAGCGCACCGGCGTTGTGAAGCGCCAGCGTCGCGTCGATGTAGCGCAGATGCGTCGGTTCTTCGAGGAAGAAGTTGAGCGATTTCTTCTTGCCCAAAACGCGTTCGTCGGAGACGCGCGGGCCGAATTCGTCTTCCACGCCCATATTGGCGAGGAGCGCCGGGGAGCGGACGAGGGCTTCGGGAAGTGTCCCGTGGTCGTGCGCGCAGCAGACGCCGGTTGCGGAGACGGCGGCAAAGGCGGCGTTAACGGCAGTAGCCGCGGCGGCCTCATCGCGGAAATCGATGATGGCGTCGGCGCGGGAACGCACGAGCGGAGTCGCCGAGGCCGGATCGGAAATCACGGTGACGTGTGCGCCTTTTTGTTTGGCGTAAAAAACGAGTCCGGAACCGACTTTCCCGCTACCGAAGACGACGAGCTTTTTTCCGGCCCAGTCGGAGTGGCCGAGCTGTTCCATGGCGCGGTAGAATCCTTCGCCGGTGCCGAGGCAGGTTTCGATGCGCTTGATGCGTCCGCCGTCGGCGAAGAAAACGGGCTTGGCCGCAGCGGCGTATTTTTCGGCGCCGGAGCGCGTCAGCTCGACGTAGCCGAGACGCGGTGTCCACGCGGAAAAGGATCCGGCGTTGTCCAAAATCAGATCGACTTCAAAGCGCGGTCCGTCGTTGCGGACGACGGGAATGCCGGCTTCCTCGAGGAGTTGTTTTACTTTCGGGTCGTGCGGGAACAAATCCGTCAGCCCGACGGAGACTTGCGCTCCCGCCGCGATCAGGGCGCGGTATTTCGTGAGCGTATTGCGGAAAATCGGCGAGGCATCGATGAGGCGCAGACCGGCGAGCGGTCGGGTGCGGGACCAGGTTTCCGTCTGATAATTCAGCGCGGGGAAGTCCGTTTTTGTGTAGGTGTTTTCGATGACGGCGTGGATGCGTTGCATAGGAAAGGGGATTACTCGGCGAAGATTTCGATGCGTTCGATGGAGACGGCGCGGCCTTGTGTTTCATCGTAGGTGATGAGGCAGCCGCAGAGGCGGACATCGCCCTCCGCAATTTCAAAGCGTCGCGGAAGCCCGTCGCGGAGGCATTGGAGGACAACGCCTTTTTCGCGGCCGATAACGCCGTCGTGAGCGCCGCACATTCCGGCGTCGGTCTGGTAGGCGGTTCCGCCGGGAAGGACGCGGTTGTCCGCCGTGGCGACGTGCGTGTGCGTGCCGACAACGGCTGCGGCACGTCCGTCGAGGTGCCAGCCCATGGCGATTTTTTCGGAGGTGACTTCGCCGTGAATTTCGACGAAGGCGGCGTCATAATGGCCGGCGTGCATTTCCAGCATGGCGTCGGCTTTGGCAAAGGGACAGTCGGTTTTGCCGCGCATGAAAGTTTGCCCGAGTACCGTGAAGACGAGGAGACGGAAGCCGTCGGAGGTCTCGAGGATGAGGTGGTCGGCGCCGGGGACGCCGGCGTAGTAATTTGCGGGGCGGCAGATGTTTTCGAGTCGCGGGAGCGCAAGGTCGAATCCGCGTTGGTCCCAGGTGTGGTCGCCGAGGGTGACGCCATCGACGCCGGCGTCGAGCAGTTCGCCGAGGATGCGTTCGTTGATACCGGAGCCGGCGGCGGCGTTTTCGCCGTTGACGATGAGGAAGTCGGCTGCGTGGCGCGCCTTGAGTTCCCGTGCTTTTTTGTAAAGGAATTCTCTTCCGGGGGAGCCGACGAGGTCGCCTAAGAAAATGATTTTTTTCATGGTCTGAGTTTTATTGCCAGGCGTGGAGATTGAGCCGCGATCGGTCGGGGTTGCCGGCGTTTTCGGAAAAATAGATGGCTAAGCGCAGGGCGGGCAGAGTGTCGGCGCCGGGAAGCAGGTCGGAGGATTTCCGGATTTCTTCGAGGAGGGATTCCGCAGAGCGGCCCTGCAGCTGAAAGATGTCCGTGTAGCCGGCGTCGAGCAGGTAGCGGGCGACGGCGACCGGCATCTGCGGGATGCGCATGAAAGGGCTTTGGAGGGCGACTAAATCGACTTTTTTCTTTTTCTGCATTTTATTCCCCGTCTAAAAATTTGGCCGTGTTTTCGTAGAGGTGGGGGGAGTTGAGCAGGAAAGAGTCGTGTCCGGCGATGGCATCGATTTCCACGTAGCGGGCTTCTTTGCCTGCGCGTTTGAGGGCGATGACGATTTCGCGATTTTGCCACGGCGGGTAGAGCCAGTCCGTCGAGAAGCCGACGATGAGCGTGCGGGCTTTTACGGGGGCGAAGCTTTGGTCGAGCGAGTGGTCTTTTGCGAGGTTGAAAAAGTCGTTTGCCGCCGTGATGTAGAGATAGGAATTGGCATCGAAGCGATCGAGGAATTTGTCGCCCTGGTGGTGCAGATAGCTTTCGATCGGGAAGGTGATTTTTCGGAGGAATTCTCCCGTGGCGATGCGTCCGCCGGGGAGCTGTTCGGGCGTGCGGCGGATTTTCGAGGTGAGGCTGAAGTCCGAAAGGTAGGTGATGTGCGCCATCATGCGTGCGACGGCGAGTCCGCTGCGCGGGCCCGTGCCTTCGAGTTCGCCGTAGTAGCCGCCGAGCCAGTTCGGGTCCTGAGTGATGGCTGCGCGGGCCACGGTATTGAACGCGGTCGCCTGCGTATTCTGCTTGGCGGCGCAGGCCATGGCGATGACGTTTTTCACCATGTCGGGGAACTCGATTTCCCAAATCAGCGCCTGCATGCCGCCCATCGAGCCGCCGATGACGGCGTGGAGCGTGCGGATGCCGAGATGGTCGATGAGCAGTTTCTGGGCGCGCACCATGTCGCGGAACGTGAGCACCGGGAAGTCGATGCCGTACGGGTCGCCGGTTGCGGGATTGATGGAAGTCGGTCCCGTAGAGCCGCTGCAGCCGCCGAGGCAGTTGGAGCAGATGACGAAATATTTGCGCGTGTCAACGGCTTTGCCGGGGCCGATGAAGTGGTCCCACCAGCCGGGGCGCTTGTCTTCCGGGCGGTGGCGCCCTGCGACGTGGTGGTCTCCCGTGAGGGCGTGGCAAATCAGAATCGCGTTGGACTTGTCGGCGTTGAGCTTGCCGTAAGTTTCGTAGCGCAACGTGAAATTCGGGATGGAGCCGCCGAGTTCGAACTCGAAGGGATGTTCGTAGGTAAAATCCTGCGGAGAAACGAGGTCGTCCCCGCCGTTACCGTTAATTTCCTGCGTCAAATCGTCGTCGTCCGTCATACGTTAAACCTCCGGGACTTGCTTTAAAAATTCAATGATCTGCGGGAATGCCGAGCGGATGGCGTCGCGAGCGCCGCGGTAGCCGTCCAAGGTCGCACCGAAGGGATCCGGGACGTTGATGACGCAGACCTGCGGCGGGAGCTCTTCGAAAAGTTCTTCGACGGCTTCGATGTGTCCGTGCGTCAGGCCGACGAGCAAGAGGGTGCGGTCGAGCATGGCCTGATTAATACGGCGGGCGCGGTGAGAGCTCAAGTCCGCGCCGCATTCGGCGACCGCTCGTACGGCGTTGACGGAAGCCGTTTCGCCGTCCATTGCCGCGACGCCGCAGGAAGCCGTCTCAAAACGGTCCGCTAAGCCGGCGCGCTCCAGCTCTGCACGAAAGAGCACCTCAGCCATCGGGCTGCGGCAAGTGTTTCCGGTACAGACAAAGAGAATAGTTTTTCGAGTCGATTCTTGCATAGGACGCGAAACGCTATGAAATCCGCTTTTATCCGTTTTCGCAACTTGTTTTATTCGGAATTCGCGGAGGGTATTTCCGGGAAAACGGCGGTTTCGGCGACGTTATTCTTCGATGACGATGCCGGATTTTTTCAGCAAATTGCGGACGCGGCTTTGCTTTTCGGCATCGACGCCTTTTTCGACGACGAGGCGGCAATGCGGGCGGCGGGAGCGCGGAAAGGCCTGCAGGCGCTTGGCTTCGGCGGCCAGCTGTTCTTCGCTGACGATGGTGCCGTCGAGCCAGAGGGCGTCGCCGCTGAGGCAGATTTCCTTGGTCGCTTCGGCTTGCGAGCGGAACGAGCGGGCAAGTGTTTTAAGCTCGGCCGGAGCGTCAACGGGCAGGGCGATTTCCGTGACCCATTCGGCGCCGTCGCGGGTTTCGGTTTTGTAAAAAATGAAGCCGTCGGCGAGCCTTACGGATTGGGCGCGGCGTTCGACGTTGAGCTTGGCGAGCCATTCCGTTTCGGCGATGCCGCCGTTGTAAAGGCGGATGGCTTCCTCGCACGAATAATCGCTCACGGCTTTCGGGCCGCCGAAGGCGCAGGCGCCGAGCAAAAGCGCCAAGGGGGAAAGGAGAGAAAATGCTTTCATGGCTCCATATTCCCGCCCCTTCCGCCGCTTGGCAACAACAGAAAGATGTCTGCGGAGCGACAGTGCCGCCTTGACGAGGGCGAAGTCGCAATTCGAGCTCTTGGCGGATTTGCTTTTTTGCCGGAAAAAAGCTTTATTGCGTTTATGAGCTGTCCGCATTGTCAAAAGAGAAAAGCCGCCGAGGCTGCCGCGAAAAAGGCGGGAGCTTGCTGCGGCGGAGCCCCGAAAGAGCCTTCCCGCGAGGCGCTTTCCCTTTGGATTGCTTTTGCGTCGCTACTTGCGAGCTTTCTGATTGCGTATTTCGACCTGAGTTTTCCCGCGTATCCCTTGAGCGATCCGGCGTGGATTGCGGTCGGGCTCTGCGGGTTGCCGATTTTGCGGGCGGCGTGCGAGGCGCTTTCCCGCAGGAAGCAAATTACGTCTTCGCTGCTGATTTCCGTCGGGATTTTGGCGTCAATCGGGCTCCAGTTTTTTGTCGGGTGCGGCGCGGATTCGTCGGGGACGCATACGCACGACAGCTATATTTTTGCGGCGGGAGAAATTGCGTTTCTGATGGCGCTCGGCCAAATGCTTGAGAACCGGACGCTGCGGAAAACACGGGAAGGCATCGAAGCGCTTGTCCGAATTTCGCCGAAGCAGGCTCTGCGGGTCGGAGTCGGCGGGGCGACGGAAAGCGTTCCCGTCGAAGCGCTCAAGCCCGGCGACTGTATTGTCGTGCGTCCCGACGAAGTGATTCCCGCCGACGGCACGGTGGTCGCCGGAGCAAGTGCGGTCAATCAGGCCTCGCTGACCGGAGAGAGTGTGCCGGCGGACAAGTTTGTCGGGGATGCCGTGCTGGCGGGGACGCATAATCTCCACGGCGTTTTGACGGTGAGCGTTTCGAAGCGTTCCGGGGACACGGCGATTGCGCGCCTGATCCGCCTCGTCGAAGAAGCCGAAGCCAAAAAGGCGCCGATTCAGCATGTCGCCGACCGTTGGGCGGCCAAGATTGTTCCCGCCGCGATTTTGTGCTCGTTGCTCGTTTTTATTTTTTCCTTTGCGTTTTTGAAGGTCGGAGCCGAGGCGGCTTTGATTCGCGGCGTGACGATTCTCGTCGTTTTTTGCCCGTGTGCGTTTGCCTTGGCGACGCCCACGGCGATTGCCGCCGGGATCGGCAATGCGGCGCGGCGGGGCGTACTCGTTAAAAGCGGCGCGGCGCTTGAACGCCTTGCGAAAATCGATACGGCGGTGTTCGACAAGACGGGAACCCTGACCCGTGCGGAATTGCGCGTGGAGGCG
The DNA here is from genome assembly GCA_017546455.1 of Opitutales bacterium. GTDB lineage: Bacteria > Verrucomicrobiota > Verrucomicrobiia > Opitutales > UBA953 > Spyradosoma. Next base: position 7,492 of record JAFYWY010000072.1, on the reverse strand, counting down.
ATTTTCTCCGCCGGAGGGCTTTCCGAACAGGCAATTTTGGAACTTTGTGCGGCGGCCGAGCTGCCTTCCCGCCATCCGATCGCGCGGGCGATTATTGCGCGTTGCGGGAAAACCGCCCGGCCGGCGGCGGAAGATTTTAAAACGCAAAATGGCGTCGGAATCGTTTGCAGAGTCGGCGGACAGCAGGTGGAGCTCAGCTCCCGTCGGGGCCTGCGGTACGCGCTTCCCGAAGCCGCGGCGCATTTTGCCGATAGCCGGGCGGCTTGCGGCGAAAGCCTCGTGTTTCTTGCCGTTGACGGAGTGTTCGCCGGGATTGTCGCGCTTTCCGACACCTTGCGGGAAAATGCCGTCGAGACGCTTGCCGAGCTGAAGCATGCGGGCATTCGCAGCGTGATGCTCACCGGGGATAATGCGGCGGCGGGCGCGAGTGTCGCCGAACGTATCGGAGTCGATGAATGTGTCGCCGAACTGCTTCCCGAAGGCAAGGCGGCTTATGTGAAAAAATTGAGGGAAGGCGGGGCTCGCGGCGTGCTGATGGTCGGTGACGGCGTGAACGACGCGCCGGCATTTGCCGTTGCGGACAGCTCGGTGGCGATGGGGGCGCTCGGCTCCGAACTCGCGGTCGAAACCGCGGAGATCGCTCTGCTGAACGACCGCATCGAGCTTGTCCCCGCGCTTGTGAAATTCTCCAAGACGGTTTTGCGTACGATTCACACAAATTTTGCTTTGTCGATTGTCGTCAATGCAGGCTCTGTCGTGCTCAGTGCGGCGGGGGTCCTCGATCCGGTCAGCGGCGCGCTCGTTCACAATGCTTCATCGTTGCTTGTCGTGATGAATTCGGCATCGTTGTTAACAAGAAAATTTAACGGAAAATAATTATGTCCAAGGAAAAATCGCTCTCTTTTTTTCGTACACCGCCGCACAATTACAATTGCGCGCAAACGATTGCCGCCGGCTTTGATCAGGACGGGCTTGTCGAAGCATTCAAAACTTGCGGCGGCGGACGTGCTCCCGAGGGCCTCTGCGGCGCGCTTTATGCGGCGATGGAATTGGCGCCGGAGTCCAAGCGGGCGGAAATGCTTGAGTCGTTTCGTCTTAAAAACGGCGCCGTTGCCTGCCATGAGCTGAAGCAGACCTTCCGCGTTCCCTGCCCGCAATGCGTGGCGACGGCGGCGGAATTGCTCGAAGCCGCCCGAAAGGACGCAGCGGCTTAACGCCGTCTTGCGTTTCCGGCGGCGTCAATGCGGACTGCGAAAACACTTGTTTTCAACGCTTGCGCCTTACGGAATAAAAGATTAAATTCCCCGCTTTTAACGCACTTTCTATCATGAGCCAAGATTCCGATAAACCGACTTTCATCAAAACGAGCACTGCTCCCGAAGGGACGCCGATGCGCGGGGCAGACGTTGTTGTCCGCTGCCTCGAAAAATTGGGTGTCGATACGGTTTTCGCTTATCCGGGCGGCTCTGCAATTGAGCTCAACCAGGCGCTGACGCGTTCATCGAAGATCCGCACGATTCTTCCGCGCCATGAACAGGGCGGCGGATTCATGGCGGGCGGCTATGCACGTTCTACCGGCAAGCCCGGCGTTTGCTTCGCCACCTCCGGACCGGGCGCGACCAACCTCGTCACGACCATCGCCGACGCGTTCATGGACAGCATCCCCGTCGTCTTCATCACGGGACAGGTCTTCTCGCAGTTCATCGGAAAACAGGCGTTCCAGGAAACGGACTTTTTCGGGATGACGCTCCCCGTCGTCAAGCACAGCTTCCTCGTACTCAAGGCCGAAGACCTTCCGCGCATCATTTTCCGCGCATTCAAAATCGCTACGAGCGGACGCCCGGGCCCCGTCGTCATCGACATCCCGAAAGATGTCCAACAGGCGCTCTTCGTGCCGAAATTCCCGACTACGACGGACGATTTGGCGCCGCGCATCCCCGGCAAGTTGCATGCGATGGACGACGAACTGAAGCTCGTCCTCGACCTCATTTCCTCGGCAAAGAAGCCGGTGCTTTACATCGGCGGCGGCGTGATTTCCTCCGAATCTTCGGAGCTGCTCCGCGAATTCGCCCACCTGACGGGCATCCCCGTGGCTTCGACGCTCATGGGCTTGGGCGCTTTCCCGGCGGAAGATCCGCTCTCGCTTTATTGGTTCGGGATGCACGGTACCGTCGTCGGCAACTGGGCGGTTTACTATTCCGACCTGCTCATCGCCATGGGCGCGCGCTTTGACGACCGTATCACGGGATCCGTCGATAAGTTTGCGCCGAATGCGACGATTGTTCACTTTGATATCGATCGTTCCGAGCACAACAAAAACAAGAAAGTGCAGTTCCCGATCGAAGGCGAATTGCACGATGCGCTCGTCCGTCTTATCGACCTCATCAAGCGCACCGGCTTCAAAAAGCCCGACTTGTCCGCTTGGTACGAAACGATCGACGGCTGGAAAAAGGAACATAAATTCCCGTTCTCCTACGACCGCGGCGATTGCCCGCACATCCTCCCGCAGGAAGCGGTCGAAACCCTTTACGAAGAAACCAAGGGCGACGCGATCGTCTGCACGGGCGTCGGTCAGCACCAGATGTGGACGCCGCAGTACTTCAAGTTCAGCAAGCCGCGAACCTTCATTTCCTCGCTTGGCGCAGGAACGATGGGCTTCGGTTTCGCCGCCGCGTGCGGAGTAGCTGCTGCGCATCCGGACAAGACTGTCATCAATGTTGACGGCGACGGCTCCGTCCTCATGAATATCCAGGAACTCGGCGCAATGGCGATCGAAAAGCTCGCCGTTAAAACCATGATTCTGAACAATCAGCACCTCGGGATGGTCGCCCAATGGGAAGACTGCTTCTACGGCTCCAACCGCGGACAGACCCTGCTCGGCGACGCGCAAAACGTCGGCTCTCCCGACAATCCGGAAGGACTTTACCCGGACTTTGTCACGATTGCGAAGGGCTTCGGGGTTAAGGGCCGACGCGTGATGAAGCGCGAAGAGCTCCGCGATGCGATTCGCGAAATGCTCGATACGCCGGGTCCCTTCGTGCTCGACGTCGTCGTGCCCTACGGGCCGCACGTTTTGCCGTTCATTCCGCAGAAATGCTCGGCACTCGACATCATGACGAAGCAAACGGTGGATGCCTGCAAACAATGCGGCCGTTGTCCGTGGCAGATTAAGGACTAATCCTCCTTCAAAAAGCTCCGTTCCCGATATGCGGGGACGGAGCTTTTTTTATTGTAAATATTGGTACCTTTGGCGGTGAATGGTGACTGGTAATCGGTGAACAGAATTCGGCCAAGGGGCTCCGAGGGATGGTTGAGGCTCTCACGGAGGCACAGAGCCACGGGGACGCGGAGGCTTTTTTCCGCAGGGCGGGAATACATTGGATAACCGCGGGTGCAGGTGAAACCGCAACCCGCGGATAGGCGGTTCTACCGCCATACGCCGCTCGGAGGCTTGGATATATCCTCGTCGTGCCTACGGCGTTGTGGAACAGGAAGCTTAGCTTTTCATTCCATTGCGCCGCAGGTACGTGAATGGTGTTCTCCCTGTCGTTTGGCGGCGCCTTTTTGGGGGGAATTATCCGCGGGTTTCGACAGCGTCTGCACCCGCGGGTATCGTTAGTATTACCGCGTCTCGGGAATTCGCCAGCGGGGAAGCTCGTCAGCGTCGGGATACTGCCTTATTGTCCTAAGCTCCAAAGCGTCAGCAATCACGGAGCAAGCTGTCCATCGAGAGGCTACCATTCACCGGTCTCTGCTCACCGCCGCAGGCTTCTTTCCCGCAGGGCAAGATTTCTATTCACCGCCGCAGGCGTTTCACTTCCTCAGCCGTACGGAGAAGCGGCCGATGCGGGTTTCGCCTGCGGCGGCTTCGGCGATTTCGTTGCCGAGGACTTGTTCGAAGACGGCGGGTAGCGGTGATTCCGCGCGGAAGACCGTTTTTTGACCTTTCCACGGGAAGGCGATTTCCGTGTAGGCGGCATGGAGGAAAAGGCGGCTACGGGCTTCGGAGAAGGGGGATTCTGTCATTTTTTTGTTGGCGGAGAAATCGCCGTAGGCCTTGTCGCCGAGAATCGGGAAATTGTGCGCGGCGCATTGAACGCGCAGTTGGTGTGTGCGTCCGGTGTGCGGAGAAAGTTTTACGAGCGAATAGTGCGAGCCGCGGCGTGCGGCCTCTGCTGCCGTTTCCGCGAACTGGGCTCCGCGAAGTTTCCCGTGAGGGACGGCGCGTACCTGCAGATTGCCGTTGCGGTTTTCCTTAATCAGAAAATCCTGCCAAAGCGTTTTGCCCGTAAATGCGCCGAGCACCAGGGCAAAATACGTTTTTTTGACTTCCGTGCCGGAAAAGGCCTCGCGGGCGAGCCGGGCAACCCGTTCGTTGTCGGCGCAAAGCACGACGCCGCTCGTCGGAGAATCCAGGCGGTTGAGGACGAAAATTTTCCGGACCTTACCTTCGGGGTCGCGGACGAAGTAGCATTCGTTTTTCAGGCTGTAGTCGGCGACGAGCATGGCGCTTTTGGCGGCGGCGAGCCCGGGCGCGTTCGGATGCGTCATGATTCCTGCCGGTTTTTCGAGCGCAAAAATGCCGCACGGATCCGCTGCGAGCAGACGTACGTTTTTGTTTAAGGGAAGAAAATCCGTTTCGGGAAGCATGACGGAAGATTAGAGCTTAATGTTTAATGCTTAAAGCTTAAAGGGCCGAGCAAAAATTTTGGTGTTATTCTCTATCCGTTGTTCACTGAAGCAGTAGCTCGCTTGGTGCTCGGAGCTTAAGATCGGTTTTTCAGATTTTAAGCTGATGTCCGGTACCGTAGAGCGATTGGATATCGGCGAGTCCGGTGAGTTTTGTGCGAAGCCGGGAGATCAACGTGTTTATTTTATGGAGATTGTGTCCGTTCGGAGTGCAGTTCCACACGTTGATAAAAATGGATTCCGCCGTGGCAGGGTTTCCGCTCTGCCCGGCAAGGTAGCGCAATAATTGGGTTTCCTTGACCGTCAGATTGATGTCTTCGCCCGTGGAGAGAAAAACTTTTCGGCGGAGGTAATCGGCATAGGCACCGTCGCGCAGTTGTAGCCGGGTGTCGCGCGGGGTCGCGATTCCGGCCCGACGCAAGGCGGCTTCGATGCGTGCAATCAGCGGTGCCGGGCGAACGGGCTTGGCGATGAAGTCGTCTGCGCCGAGATTGAGGCAGCGGACGCAATGGAGGTCGTCCGACATGGAAGTTTGCATGATTACGGGGAGCCCGTAGCCGCGTTGTTCGCGAAGGTATTTTAAAATTTCGATTCCGCTTCCCGCATCGTCGAGCACGATATCCAAAATTGCGAGGTCGAAGGATTCGTTTTCGATGCAGCGGAGGGCCTCGTTGTAGGAGGCTGCCGTGCAAACGGCATATTTTTGCTCCGACAGAATTTTCGTGATTTGCCGGAGTAAAGCGGAATCATCTTCGACGACGAGTATGCGAATGGTGTTGGCCGGCATTTTCAGAAACGTTCGGGTTTTGATTTCGGGGCGACCCGTTTCAGCGTGAGCAAGAACACCGTTCCGGAAGCATCGGTTTTTTGCAGGATTAAATCGCCGCCTTGCGCTCGTGCTAAATCCTTCGAAAGGGAAAGCCCGATGCCGAGCCTGTCGCCCTTGGGCGCAAATGACGAAAAAAGATGCTGCCTTGTCTCCTCGGAAATGCCGCTTCCGTTGTCTTCAAAAAATACATGGACAGCCTTTCCGTTCTCCGCGATTTTTGCCGAAATGGTTACCTTTGCGTTTTCGGACTCGTCGGTGAATCGGATCGCATTTTCACTCAGATTGGCGAATATCCGTTCCATGGCGTTTTCGGAGGCGAGGACAAAGGCCTCTGCGGCGGCATCCGGCAAAACCGTTTCCAAATCAATTTGGCGGGCATTCAGGCTGTCCTCTATGGAAGCTACGATGTTTTCGATGAGTTCGCCGACGGGGATAGTCGTAAAATGCAGTCCGCGTGTTCCCGTATGCGCCATTTTTGCCGCGAAGAAAAAGTTGTTCGTGAGCGTGCGGAAGTGGCGGATTCCGCGACAAAGCTCTTCTGACTCTTCCGCGACCGGCGGTGATTGTTCCCGGCAATGTTCCGCTAACAATTCCGCCTGAGCCTCAAGACGAGCGAGCGGCGAACGCAAATCATGTACGATTGCCGACGAAAATAGTTTTCTCAGCTCGGAGACCTTGTGCGTGTGAGCAATAACCGAGACAATGACGCCGACAAATAACAGCCCCGCGACCCAAGCGATTAACAGCGCAAGGCGAAAGTCGGTGAGCGATTCCACGGCCCGGCGCGCCGTTGCCGTCGGCGGGAAATTGAATTTCATCGGAACTCCCGAAATGCTTACGGAGTCCGGTGAGGGTTCAACGGTGATTTTTGCTCCCGGAAGGGATTTTGAAAGCGCCCGCGTCAGCGATTCGGCAAGCACAGCCGGATTCACCTGCATTCCCTGAATTGCCGAGTGAATTTTCGGCGCATAGCAATTTCGAAGTAAAAAGAGCCGCAGGCCGTCTTCCTCAAAATAAAATCTTCCGACGGATTCGGCCCCGTAATCGACATCTCCGCCGAAGCCGCAGGCAAAGGAAGACCATAGGCCGAAACGCGAGGCGACGCTTTGCGAATCCGGCGCTTCCCGCGGGGTAAACATTTCCCGCCATGTGCGATAAGACGAAGGTATTTTCTTATCAAGAAAATCAATAATTCCGGAGGACAAGGCATTTTGTTCCGACGTAAGGATGCGGTGTTGTTTAAACGCCCGGTTCTTGAAGAATCGAATCGTGTACGGACTTTGCTTCGCTTTTTCGTCTTCCGGTCCCAAGCCGGCAAGCCCCCAAATCGTGAATTCACGCGTTCCGGGATGGTGTTCCTCGCTCTCGATAAATTCGTAAGCCGTAAACGCAATCATACATTCTCCCCAACGATCCGGATTGTGCGGCTGATTCGAAGCAAGTTGCCAGAAATCAACCGGACGGAGCGCATCATATTGCTCGGTGCGGGAGCGAATCTCTCGGCGCAGAATATCCTCCGCAAAGCGTTGCTGTTTTGCTCCTTCCTGATCAAGCGTCGCTTGGACTTCCCGCGCTCGGGCGCGCTCCGCAACAATTCCGCCGACCGTTAGCGTCGTCAGCAAAGCCAAGCTCGCCGTCACAGCAATTTTTATCGAAATATGCATTTTTGAACCCTGGTTTTTCAATGTTTTTAGAAATTCTAACACAGAGATTCCGGGCAAATGTCACAAAATCTTCCTAAAAATGATTTTTTTGCCTGCGGCGGTGAGCAGCGAATGGTGAATAGCACGCAGGAATTGCTCTGCTTACTTACCAATCACCGCCGCAGGCAAAATTCGCGGATTTCTTCGAAAAAACTAAAATTTTTCCAAAAAAATGCATTTTGGGACAATTTTGTGACATTTGCCAAGAGGGAGGGTGGTATATTAGGTGTGCGCAATCGGGCATGGTGCCCGAGAGGTAATCGGTGAGCAG
>JAFYWY010000071.1 GCA_017546455.1 Opitutales bacterium | reverse complement strand
GGGAACGTGGAACGTTGAATACAACGCCGAAAACCGTCCGGTGCGTTGGACGAATGCCGCCACGGGAACGGTGATTACGATGACTTTCGATTCGCAAGGTCGCCGCACGGAATACAAATCCGTGACAAACGGCGCGCAGAACACGTGGTTGCGCTTCCTCTACGACGGCTATCTCTGCGTACAGGTGCTCTATTCTAACGAGCCGTACAACGTCTTTAAAGAGTTCGTCTGGGATCCGACGGAACCGGTCGCGACGCGTCCGTTGGTGTTCCGCTACGCGCCGAACAGCTTGAACCTGTTTTACGCTTTCGACGGCAACAAAAACGTCTCGGACGTGTTCTACCGGATGACGTCTAACGGGATCGGCGCGCACTACGACTACGCGCCCTTCGGCGGAACGACCCGCACGCACAGCGATTCAAGCGCCTCATTCGACATCGTTGCGCTCAATCCGTTCCGTTTCTCTTCGGAATACTACGATTCCGAACTCGACCTCGTTTACTACAACTTCCGCCACTACTCGCCTTCGCTTGGCCGCTTCCTCTCCCGCGACCCCATCGAGGAACAAGGCGGACTCAATCTGTACGCATTCGTGGGGGGCAATACTCTCCAGCAGATAGATGTTTTAGGCCTGTTTGGAGATGGAACGCAAAGCTACGTTCCCATAGAATGGAAAGAGGTGTATGATTATGATACTCACTTAAAAAGATGGGTTCTAAAGACAATCGTCACTAAATGGGGCTGGAAGGAAAATCCCGACGGAACGCCTTTAGGGCATTTTGATTTTTCTAATGTAGGAGAGGGGACTCCTTGTGGGAAATTTGATTGGACAGCAGAGGATCACGATCTGACAAGTAGTCCTTTTACCCCGTGGGGAATAGCAAGTCATTTCCGATCCAAAGAAGCAATATCCGGAGTTTCGAAAGAGGAGCTAGAAGAAATATTGAAAGAGATCAAGAAAGATATAGTGAAAAAACGCTATCTACTAGACTCTGATATTGGAAAGGCGATTGCTAATTGCGATGGCGAATCGTATCAAAGCTTGATGCATCAATATCAAGATACCTTCGTGCACTATGAAGCAGGATGGAGATGGTATACACTTGGACATCTCTGGGGGAGTATTGTCGGTCCAGATCCCGATAATAATGAAACATTGTGGAGAAAGGCCGAAGAGATGACCATCTATTTCAATGGAGAATGGATGAAAAATTGTTGTTGTACTTCCCAAGGGAAGTGGAAGAGGAGGTTTCGCAAATGAAATTTTGCCACTTTCACCTTGCGTCAGTTGTGCTTTTGCCCGTTTTATGTGCTTGCTCCGGTTTTCTTCCGTATTATTTTGGGGTAAAAAAGTATTCGGTCGCGATAGTCGGAAAGGACGATAGCCTTACCGAGCTTCCTCAAGCGAGTTTATGGATGGAAAAACTCTTATGCGTCGCGAAAGACGGAAAGAGTTTTTGGACTAGCGGACGTTCTGCAAACAAAGAAGGGAAATCTTTATTTCATTATGATTTATCCGGAAGTTTGATTGAGGAAATTTCACTTCCTGATTCTCCGAATTTGTTTGAAGGAGAACCTATCCCCAATCGCTATGGCAATGTGTTTGCTCTTTTAACCGATGGGCGTAGGGTTGCAAGAAATTCAAAGGGAAGTGTTAGCCCATTCGCTGAAAACTTTTATTTAGATTCAGGCAAATCGCGGCTTTATTTTACACGGCATCATGGATTTAGTTGTCGTCAGTGCGACAATGATTACAACTCAATTGAATCGATTGCTGTTTTTAATTTTCGAGAAGGGGATTACATGCTGTTTCCGTGGAACTTGTGGGGAGATGGAGCTGTTCGCTTAGAAAAAATTAGCACAGACGGGAGATTTTTATTGGTATCGCAGGAATTTATTCTGTGTAAGTGTAACGGTTGGCATAATTCGGAAAACTGGGCAAACGACAATCGGAGAGGCGACTATAAGGAGCCCCCCGACAACTATGTGTTTATTCTTAATCTGGAAGATGGCACCGTTTCCGAAAAGAAGTATTTGGGGAAAGGACATCGATCTTTAGAGCCCCTTGGCGTATTGCCGGAAAGTTTATTTCCTGGCGACTGGATTGATTTTTCTGAATTTGAAAAAAAAGGTCTTCCAGACGGGAGAGTCTTAAAATCAGTTCTCCCGTAACCGCAAAACTATATTTTCTTTTTCTAGCCGCAATGGGGCAATAAATACGGAGTGTTGTATGTTTTCGCGTTCAATGACGCCGAAAGAAGGCAAAAGTATCTGGTCTGCAAAACCGAAGTTTCATTTCCTTTGGTTTAACCAATTTTCATTGTCCCTTTCTATTGGGGGAGCGGTTCTCCTTATAGGTATTTGGGCGGAAAATGATTTCCAATGGTCATGGTATTTTCTCGGCATACCGTGTATTCTGTGTGTCCTAGCAATATTGATGCCGTTATGGAGCGGATTTCTTTTGATGGGGACAAGGTATATGCTTACCGAAGAGCACGTTCTAATCATAAAGAATTACATATTTTTTCGGAGGGTTTACAGCTTGCCGTTAAAGAATATTTGGAGTGTAGAAGTTTTCTCAAAAAACAAAGAGGTAAGTGTTTTTTGGGGACTCTACGAACGTTGGTGGTCCGGACTCATAATTTCTTCATCCATTCAGCGAAAGAATGAAGAATTCCGCTTTGTTTTTCTTCGAGAATCTGATTGGACGCACTTGCGTGATCTTATTCCTAAGAGAATATCTATAAAATTTCTATGCACTTCAAAAAAATGAAAAGTTATCGGGCATGGCGATAAATTCTGGCTTTACGTCTCTCTCTGTACCAATGATTGCTATTGGACATGACATAGAATCCAAAGATGCTAATATAAAAAACTAATGGCTACTTCTAGAAATTTATTTTTAGGGTATTGTCCTAAATTTTCTTCTTCTTCCCACCTGTCAGAATCCGATTCAAGCGCTTCGTTCGACATCGTTGCGCTCAATCCGTTCCGCTTCTCCTCGGAATACTACGACTCCGAACTCGACCTCGTTTACTACAACTTCCGCCACTACTCGCCTTCGCTTGGCCGCTTCCTCTCCCGCGACCCAATCCAAGAACAAGGCGGACTCAATCTGTATGCGTTTGCGGGAAATAACCACATTCAAGGAAAAGAAATTCTTGGCTGGTGGGCTTGGCCTTGGGAAGACATTGAAGATTGTATTGAAATCGTTCGTGTTAATAACAGGCTACGTATCTACGGAGACATTTGTCGTTCAAAATACAATTCCTCGTCCGTAGATTTAAAAATCTGCTCTTTTTAGCATTCAACAGATTCGCCCATGCGACGTATTGATACGCAATCTACCCTGTTTTGTCTGCTTGTAAATGTGGTTCTCGTCACACTTACCGGGATTTACGTAAATCCGACATCTGTTTTCCCATACATTTACCAGGCAATTTTGTTGTTGCCTGCAAATTGGCTTTGGGGGTGTTTAACTATCGCGTTCGGAGGGGTTGTCTGGGTAAAAAGCAAGCTGACACGAAAGGCGTACAACGATGGGCGCTCATGGAATCTAAGCGTAAGAATTGCCGTATTTTCAGTTTTCCTTCCTCCGCTTATTCTAGGAGGAATTTTGTGGTGGTTCTTCAACGAAACGGGACGGAATCTCATATTTGCCTCGCTGATTGTCGCAATAATTCAAGTGTTGTTGGCCACGTTGGGTTGGTTGCGCCCTTTTTGTCTCCAGTGTACAATAGCGGAGGAGGATCCTATGTTTGCGCCTCCGCTTTTCAAGCGTAAGAATGGAGAAGTGATTAGTTCGTGGGAGTTCCTAATTCCGCGTCCGTTAATCAAAGTCTTAAAAAAGATGAAAACTCAACTTTCTAAAAGCAGGATTGGATGTTTCGTACTGTCGATTTTTGAAACATGGTCGCGGCTAATCGGAAGTCCGCTTTAATTATGAAAATTTCTCAGAGAAGGACGATCGGTATGCGGATCCGTTTAGCGGAGATCCTTCGCGCATCGCTGAATAAGCCAATTGCATCGGCGTGGGATTCTTGGCATAGTTGCCGGCATCTCTAATGCTTTAGGCTCTGTCATCTGCAAGGAATAAACCATGAATATTGCATACAAAATTTTTTGCCGCGCTTTTCAGGCGGCGTTTCGTTTGGCTTTGCCCGCTTTGCCGTACCGAGAACCGGAAATCGTGAATGCCTGCTCCGCGCTTAAGAGCGTGTTCGCGAAAGAAAAAATCCGGTCTGTGCTCGTTGTTACCGACAAGGGCATTGTAAACAACGGCCTGGTGGCTCCGTTGGAAAAGGTGCTGAGCGAAAGCGGCGTTAAGTTTACCGTTTATTCCGACACGCAACCGAATCCCACGGTTAGGAACGTGGAAGCCGCATTCGAGTTGTATCGCAAGAATAATTGCGATTGCCTGATTGCCGTCGGCGGCGGTTCTTCGATGGACTGTGCCAAAGCCGTCGGCGCGCGAGTGGCTTATCCGAAGAAAACCATCGGGCAGATGAAGGGCGTCTTGCGCATTCTGCGGAGCCTGCCGACTCTGATTGCCGTTCCGACAACGGCGGGGACGGGCAGCGAAGTGACGCTCGCTGCGATTATTACCGACAGCGAAAAGCAGCACAAGTACGCACTCATGAGTTTTCCGCTCATTCCGCATTATGCCGTTTTGGATGCGTCGTTGACTTATTCTTTGCCGCCGCATTTGACGGCTACGACCGGCATGGACGCTCTTACGCATGCGGTCGAGGCCTATATCGGTCGCTCTACGACAAAGGAGACCCGCCGGCTTGCGTTGGAGGCCGTAAAGCTCGTGTTTGACAACATCGAACTTGCTTGCCGTGACGGCAAAAATCACCAAGCGCGAGAAAATATGCTCCACGCGGCTTACAAAGCGGGCATTGCTTTTTCCAAATCCTATGTCGGCTATATTCACGCGGTTGCTCATGCCTTGGGCGGGCAGTACGGCACGCCCCACGGGCTTGCCAATGCCGTCATTATGCCTTACGTGCTGGAAGCTTACGGCGAGTCGGCCTACAAGAAATTGCATCGCCTCGGTGTTGCTGCCGGAGTGTGCGGCGAAAATGAGAGCGACAAGGCCGGGGCCGAAAAATTTATCGAGGCCATTAAGGCGCTGAATAAGAGCATCGGAATTCCCGATAAGCTTGCCGGTATCCGGCGGGAGGATATTCCCGTCATGGCTGCACACGCAGCCGGGGAGGCCAACCCGCTCTATCCCGTTCCCAAGCTTATGACGAAGAACGAACTTGCCGAATTTTATACGCAGTGTGCAGATTGGAGTAACTAAAATGACAAACGAAGAAATCCGCAGTTTACTTGAAAAACAAAGAGCTTATTTCAGAAGCGGCGTCACCGTTCCGGTGAAATTCCGCATCGGGCAGCTCAAAAAGCTTTACGCCGTCGTTAAGCGATACGAAAACGAAATTTGCGATGCTCTGACCTCAGATCTCGGGAAAAGCCATTACGAGGGCTTCATGTGCGAAGTCGGCTTAGTATTGCACGAAATTTCGTATATGCTTGGCCACGTTAAGCGTTTTTCTAAAAGAAAGAAAGTGCGTACGCCGCTCGCACAGTTTGCTTCCTGCAGTTTCAAGCAGCCTGTCCCTTACGGCAATACGCTGATCATGAGCCCGTGGAACTACCCGTTCCTGTTGACGATGGGACCGCTCGTGGATGCCATCGCCGCAGGCAATACCGCTATCGTAAAGCCCAGTGCTTACTCCGGCGCGACCGGTCGCATTGTTGAGAAACTCATTGCCGAGGCATTCTCGCCCGAATACGTTGCCGTCGTCACCGGCGGACGTGCCGAAAATACCGCGTTGCTCGAGCAGAAATTTGACTTCGTTTTCTTTACCGGAAGCGGGGCGGTCGGCAAGGAAGTCCTGCGTCATACGGCCGAGCATCTGACTCCGGCAGTTTTGGAATTGGGCGGAAAAAGTCCCTGTATCGTGGATGCTTCGGCCGACATCAGGCTCGCCGCCAAGCGCATCGTTTTCGGGAAATACCTCAACTGCGGCCAAACTTGCGTGGCGCCCGACTACATTCTTTGCGAACGCTCCGTGAAGGATGCCTTTGTTGCCGAAGTCATTAAACAGGTCAAAGCCCAATACGGCGAGAATCCGCTCGCGAACAAGGATTACGGCAAGATCATCAACCGGAAGCATTTTGATCGCCTTCTCGGTTTGATTGATCCGAAGAAAGTCGTCGTCGGCGGCAATGCCGATCCCGAAACCTGCCGCATTGCTCCGACGGTGATGGACAACGTCACGGAAGCCGATGCTGTCATGGGCGAGGAAATTTTCGGGCCGATTATGCCGATTCTGACTTTCGATCGCTTTGATACGGTCGTCGATGAATTGAAGGGCAAGGACAAGCCTCTGGCGCTTTATCTTTTTTCGAGCGACCGGAAGCACATCGATCGCGTTATGACGGAGCTGAGCTACGGCGGCGGTTGCATCAACGACGTGGTCATCCACCTCGCAACCAGCGAAATGGGCTTTGGCGGCGTCGGTGAAAGCGGCATGGGGTCTTACCACGGGAAAGACGGGTTTGACGCGTTTACGCATTACAAATCCGTCGTGGACAAAAAGACTTGGCTCGATTTGCCGATGCGTTATCAGCCGTACAAAAGCAAACTCTACGAAAAGCTTTTGCATCTCTTTTTGAAGTAGTCGGCGCAGCTTGCCGAATCCTTCCGGGCCCCGAATCGTTTTGCGTTTCGGGGCTCGCTGTTTCCGTCGGGGAATTTGTAAACAAAGCGTTTGCGGGAAAGCGCGGAAACGCCTATCGTTGACGGCAATTATTTTTTGTCCATGGAATACGAAGCAGTTATCGGTTTGGAAATTCACGTTCAGCTCAAAGCCAAGAGCAAGGTTTTCGCGGGTGCGCCCGCCGGTTTCGGCGAACCGCCGAATCAGCTGATTGACCCGACCGTGCTTGCGCTTCCGGGTGCGCTTCCCGTGCTCAATCGCGAATCCGTGGAAAAATCGATGAAGTTCGGTCTGATGATCGACGCCAAGATGCCGGAAATTTCCCGCTGGTCGCGCAAAAATTATTTTTATCCGGACAGCCCGAAGAACTACCAGATTACGCAGCTTGCCGAAGAAGCTATCGTCGGTCCCGGCGAAGTGGAAATCGAGCTTCCCGGCCCTTCCCGCAACGTGATGGGCGAGCACAAGAAGATTCGCATCAATCACGCTCACCTGGAAGAAGACGTCGGTAAACTCACGCACGGCGGCACGACTTCGCTCGTCGACTACAATCGCGCGGGAACGACTCTGCTCGAAATCGTCACCGAGCCCGACATGCATTCTGCGGAAGAAGCCGTGGCTTTGCTGAGCGCGTTGCGCATGATCCTGAATGCCGCCGGGCTTTCCGATTGCGACATGGAAAAGGGCCAGCTCCGTTGCGACGCCAATGTGTCTGTCCGCCCGAAAGGTTCGTCCGAACTGCGCACGCGCACCGAAATGAAAAACGTGAACTCGCTCACGGGTGTGCGCAATTGCATCAATTTTGAAATCAAGCGCCAGATTCGCGCTTACGAAAACGGCGAAAGCATCGTGCAGGAAACGCGCGGCTGGAACGCCGAAACCGGACACACATATTCGATGCGCTCCAAGGAAAATGCGCACGACTACCGCTACTTCCCGGACCCGGATCTGATGCCGGTGAAAATCGACAACGCCTGGATTGCGCGCCTCAAGGCCGACCTGCCGGAAAAGCCCTTCGACCGCCAGCGCCGCTACATGGCGGACTTCGGCTTGCCGTACACGATTACCTCGGTCCTCATTCCGGATCGCGCGCTCTGCGACTTTTTTGAAAAATCCGTTGCCGCTTTCCCGAAGGCGCCGCAACAGACGGCCAATCTCATCGTAAACGAGATTCTGCGCGAAATCGCCGCCACGGGAACGGAAGCGACGATTGCCGACAGCAAGATTTCTCCGGAAGCGCTTGCCGGGCTCGTCGAAGCCGTCGAATCGGGAACGATTTCCAAGCAGCAGGCGAAGGAAGTGTTCGCCGACATGTGGAACTCCGGAAAGACGGCTGCCGACATCATCAAGGAAAAGGGCTTGGCTCAAAGCTCCGACTCCGGTGAACTCGAAGCCATGATTTCCGGTGTGATTGCCGATCCGAAAAATGCCGATGCCGTCGCGTCCTTCAAGAGCGGCAACGAAAAGGTTATCAACGTGCTCAAGGGCCAAGTCATGAAGGCGTCCCGCGGAAAGGCGAATCCCGCAAAGGTGGACGAAATCATGCGCAAGCTTTTGGTGTAGGCCGGCGATCGCCTTCGACAAGGCCCGAAGCCAATCGCTAAGGGCGTGTACAAAAAAGCTCCCGAAATTCGGGAGCTTTTTTTGTCGGCTTGCTTATTTGAAGAAGTTTTTGAACTTTTCGAGCCAGGATTCGGAAATCGGCTTTTCCTTGTCGCCGCAGGCTTCTGCGAAGGCCTGAAGCTTTTCCTTTTGCTCGGAGCTCAGCGACTTCGGGACGTCGATTTCGAGGCGTACGTACTGATCGCCCTTGGCGCCGCCGCGCAGGTTCGGCATGCCCATGCCGCGCAGACGGAACATGGTGCCGTTTTGCGTTCCCGCGGGAACTTTCAGTTCGGCGCGGCCCGTCAGCGTCGGGACGGCGAGCGTGCCGCCGAGCGTCGCAAGCGTGAACTTGATCGGAATCGTGCAGTACAAATCGTCTCCGTTGCGTTCAAAGAGCTCGTGCTCGCGAACGTGGATGATGATGTAAAGATCGCCGTAAGCGCCGCCGTTCGTGCCGGCCTCGCCGTCGCCGGACGAGCGCAGACGCGTTCCCGTGGCCACGCCGGCGGGGATGCGTTTGACGAGGGTGCGCGTTTCGACTTCGACGCCGGAACCGTTGCACTTTTTGCAGGGCTTTTCGATGACCTTCCCCGAGCCTTGGCAGGTCGGGCAAGGCTGCTGCATTTGGAAGAATCCGGCACGGCGGACGACTTGGCCGCGGCCCTTACAGGTCGGGCAGGTTTTGCGCGAGCTTCCGGGTTCGGCACCGCTGCCGTGACAGGCGGAGCATTGCGTGTGGCGTTTGTACTTAATCGTTTTTTCCGTTCCCGAGGCGGCTTCTTCGAGCGAGATTTCGATGTCGAAGCGCAGGTCGTTGCCGCGGGTGTCTTCTTCCGCATGGCCTCCGCCGCCGAAAAAGCTGTCGAAGATGCCTCCGCCGCCTCCGCCACCGAAGAATTCGCGGAAGAGGTCGCTCGGGTCGCGGAATCCGCCGCCCACGCCTCCCATACCGCCCATGCCGCCGTTTTCGAAGGCTGCAGCGCCGTATTGGTCGTAGGTCGCGCGTTTCTGCGGGTCGGAAAGAACTTCGTAGGCGTTGGAAACTTTTTTGAACATTTCCTCGGCTTCTTTGTTCCCCTGATTGCGGTCAGGGTGATACTTCATCGCCTGCTTGCGATAAGCTTTCTTAATTGCTTCGGCACTCGCGGTTTTTTCGACGCCGAGCAGCTTGTAATAATCGTCAGCCATGTTTCTGAAAGGTGGTTTCGCGCTTAAAGCGCTTGTGCAATGACTTTAAGCTTTAATCATTAAGCTTCGAACGTTCTCTCTACTGCGCACCCGCCGAGATAACGACGCTTGCCGGGCGCAGGAGGCGTTCGCCGATCTTGTAGCCCGTGCGCTGAACGAAGAGCACGTGGTCTGCGGGCACTTCCGCCGAAGGCATCATCGAGAGCGATTCGTGTTCCTGCGGATTGAAGGGTTCGCCGAGCGGATTGATTTCGACGATGCCGTGTTGCGCGAGGGCGTTGCGCAGCTGAGTGGCAATCATGGCAAAGCCTTCGAGAATCGCCTTGGCTTCCGGGTGCTGCTTTTCGGCGGCGTCGAGCCCGAGTTTGAAATTGTCCAAAACGGGGAAAACGTCCTTCGCGATGTCGCCCTTGGCGTAGAGCATGTTCTTCGGGCGTTCTTCGTTGGTGCGGCGGCGGTAGTTGTCGAAGTCCGCAACGGCGCGCGTGTAGCCGTCGGTGGCTTTCGCGAGTTCCGCCTTCGTGGTTTCAAGCTCGTCCTGCGTTTTTTTCAGCGCGGCCTGAACCTTCAAAAACGCGTCGGCGAGATTGGAGAAATGGGAATCTTCTTTCTTCGCTTCGGGAGCGGCTTCGCTCTTCGGCGCTTCTGCATCCCTTGCCTCGGCGGGTGCCGCTTCGGCAACGACTTCCGGCTCGACCGATTCGGCTTCCGCCGGCTTTTCTGCGGGCGTTTCCTGCGCCGGAGCTTCTTCCGCTACAACCTTGTCCTCGACGGGCGCTTCCGTTTCTTCGCTGGCTTTTTTCTTCCAGGGCGGTGTCGGGAAACGGACTTTCTTCGGATCTGAGCTTTTAGAGTCTTTTTCGTGCTTCTGTGTCATAATAAGTGAAAATTGCTTGCATAAAAAATGCCAAGAGCAGCGTCGGGGCGGCACTCGTCAGTGTAAATCTTATCCGTTCAGGGCTTCCCAAACACTCTGTGCGCTTTCTGCGGAGACATCGCCGCAGGTAAAGGAATCGCCGACGGCACGCATCAGAACGAAGCGCAGTTGGCCGGCGCGCACTTTTTTGTCCGAAGCCATGGCGCGCATCAGCGATTCGATCGGGAGCGGCTTGCGCAGGCGGACGGGTAGGGCGTTCGTTCCCAAAAGTGCCGTGCAGGACGGAACCAGGGTACCCGCTTCCGCGTAGCCGAGTTTTTCCGAAAGCATGGCCGCTGCGACCGTACCGACGGCGACCGCCTCTCCGTGGAGGTATTCGCCGTAGCCGGCTACCTTTTCGACGGCGTGACCGAAGGTGTGCCCGAGGTTCAAGAGCGCACGGCCGTTTTCCTTGGCCGTTTCGCGTTCGTCCGAGGCAACGACCTGCGCTTTGATTTCACAGCAGCGTCGGACGATGCCCGGAAGCTCCGGCGAATCCCAGCCGAGCTTGCCCGCCTTTTCCAAGGCCGCAAAAAGAGCCGCGTCTCCGAGCAGTCCGTACTTGATGACTTCCGCCATGCCCGCGGCAAATTCCCGGGGCGGCAGGGTCGAAAGCAGGTGCATGTCGGCAAAAACCGCCTGCGGCTGGTAAAATGCGCCGACGAGATTTTTCCCCGAGGAAAGATTCAACCCGGTTTTCCCGCCGACGGAGCTGTCCACCATCGAAAGCAGGGTGGTCGGGACCTGAATAAAGTCGATTCCGCGCAGGAAAGAAGCCGCCGCAAAGCCTGCCAAGTCGCCGACGACGCCGCCGCCGACAGCGACGATGACTCCGGAGCGGTCCACGCGCGCCTGGGCAAGCGCCTCCCAAATGCTCACGAGCTCCTGCGGCGTTTTGGCCGTTTCTCCGTCAACGCTCAACGTGACGGAGACGCGGGCGACGGCATTGAGTTTTTCAAAGAGTGCCGGATGTTCTTTCGGGAGCGCCGGGCAGGTGATGACGGCAATCGGGCGGCCGGCATCGACGTATTTTTGAAGAAAGTCTAAAAGTGCGTCCGCGAGGTGCTTGCCGATAAAGATCGGGTAGCTGCGTTCCCCGAGCTCGACTTTGACGATTTCGGCGTTCATGGCGCGTTAGCGGTTGCGGCGTTTCTTCGGTTTCGCGGCCGCCGCGGGCAGGAGCATGAGCGGCTCCTGGCGGTAGAGGAAGCCGTCGAGCTTCTTGCGCTCAATCGTCTTGTTCAGGAGCTTTTCGATGGCCTGAAGCTGGAGCAGTTCGTCCGGAGAAAACAGCGTGAAGGCTTCACCTTCGTCGCCGGCGCGGCCCGTGCGCCCGATGCGGTGGACGTAGTCTTCCGGGTGCTCGGGGACATTGTAGTTGATGACGTGCGAGACGCCGGAAATGTCGAGCCCGCGGGAAGCGATGTCGGTTGCGACCAAAACATTGAATTTGCCTTCGCGGAAGCCCTGAAGCGCAGCCGTGCGTTCCCGCTGCGTGCGGTCGGCGTACATGGTGGCGACGGCGATTTGGTGGGCTTCGAGCCATTCGGTGATGCGGTCGGCGTCGCGTTTGGTGCGCGTGAAGACGATGACGCTTTGGTAATGCGTGCGCTCAAGTAGGGCGAGCAGCAAATCGTATTTCTGGTAGCCGGCGACCGGGTAAAGCGCGTGCGAAATCGTGTCGGCGGTCAGCGTTCCCGTGCGGACGTCGATTTCGACCGGTTCGCGCAAAGCCCAATCCGCGATGTCGCGAATGGTTTTGTTGACGGTCGCGGAGAAAAGCAGGGTCTGGCGTTCTTTCGGGCAGAGGCGGATGATGCGGGAAACATCTTCGATGAAGCCCATGTCAAGCATGCGGTCCACTTCGTCGAGAATCAGCACTTCAATCTTGGAAAGATCGACGTAGCGCTGTTGCCAAAGGTCGATGAGGCGGCCCGGCGTGGCAACAACGATTTCGGCCCCTTCGCGGAGTGCGCGGAGCTGCTGGTCGTAGCGGACGCCGCCGTAGAGCAGGGCGATGCGCTTGTCTGCGTTGTCGGCAAAGCGGCGGAAGGCTTCGTCCACTTGCATGGCGAGTTCGCGCGTGGGCACGAGGACGAGGCAGCGCGGATGGGCCTGCGCTTCGCCGAGACGCGCAAGCGTCGGGAGCGCGTAGGCGGCGGTTTTGCCTGTTCCCGTTTGGGCGGCGCCGATGATGTCGCGCCCTTCAAGCGCGGTCGGCACGGCGCGCTCCTGAATCGGTGTCGGCTGAACAAAGCCGATTTTTTCAAGCGTGTTTAAAATGTTTTCGGGAAGTCCGAGCTCTGCAAAGGTTTTCATGAAAAATAAACGGAAAGCTTAAAGATTAAGGATTAAAGCTTAAAGAAGAAAGTTTAAGGGGATAGGGGACGTTTCTGCTATTCACGATTTGCTCGACGCGGTAAACTGCCTGCGCATGCAGTTTTTGAAAAAATATTATCGAACTTTAGCGGGAATTGTCGCTTTGTGCTTTATCGCGCTCGCGGGAATCGATTATTGTTTACCCATGCCTAAAACAAAGCCGGTGCAATTTTACAATCGTGAGAACGGAGCGCTCGAAACCGAAGCGATTTTCGGGGAGAAGCCTCTGCGCTGGGTCTATGAAACGCATTTGGGCAAGATTGCGCTGTGGGCTTTGATTCGCCGTGCTGCCTTTTCGGAGTTTTACGGCTGGTGGATGAGCCGTCCGGCGAGCCGCGAAAAAGTCGCGCCGTTTTGCGAACAGTTCGGTATGGATACCTCGGAATTTGCCGAGCCGATCGACGCCTATGCTTCCTTCAACGATTTCTTCTCTCGCAAGCTCAAGCCGGGAGCGCGTCCGGTCGTTGCCGCCGAAAACGCCGTAGCCCTGCCTGCCGACGGGCGCCATTTTGCGCTGACGAAGATTTCTGCGACGACGCAGGTTTATGCGAAAGGACAGTGCTTCGACTTGGGAAAATTCCTCGGAGACCCGGCTCTTGCCGCACGCTATGCCGACGGCGCGATGGTCTGCTCCCGCCTTTGCCCGACGGACTATCACCGCTTCCATTTCCCGGTTTCGGGGACGCCGGCCGCTCCGCGCGTTATCCAAGGTGAACTTTATTCCGTCAACCCGATTGCCCTGGCGCAACGCATTGCTTACCTTTGGGAAAACAAGCGCGTTGTTGTCCAAATCGATTCTCCGCGCTTCGGCAAGGTGACGCAGGTACTTGTCGGCGCAACCAATGTCGGCACGATCGTTCCGACCTACACGGCGGGGACGCCGGCGGAGAAGGGCGACGAACTGGGCTACTTCCGTTTCGGCGGCTCGTTTATCGCGACGCTTTTCGAGCCCGGCAAAGTCGAACTCGCGGAAGACTTGGTCAAACACTCCGCGCTCGGTTTCGAGACCTACGCCAAGATGGGGACCTTGCTCGGAAACGCGCAGTAATGCGTTCCGAATCGCGGCAAATTTTAATTTGATTGTCAAAATCAGGCGGAAGGCGTTCACTCGTTTCCAATATGTCCGGAGCTTTTCAAGTTATCGCGCGGCGTTGGCGCCCGCAGCAGTTCGACGAAATCGTCGGTCAGGAACACATTGTCCGCACGCTGAAAAATGCGATTGAGAGCGGACGCATCGGACATGCCTACCTTTTCGTCGGCCCCCGCGGAACGGGAAAGACCACGACGGCACGTATTTTCGCGAAAGCCCTGAATTGCACGAACGGTCCCAGCGTCGCGCCCGCGGCGGACGATCCGATTTGCAAGGCGATCGTGGACGGCTCCTGCATGGACGTTATCGAAATCGACGCCGCAACGAACCGCTCGATTGAAGACGCCAAGCAAATCCGCGAAGAATGCTATTTCGCTCCCGCGCAGTGCCGCTATAAAATTTACATCATCGACGAAGTTCACCAGCTTTCCAAAGATGCGTTCAATGCCTTGCTGAAGGTCATCGAAGAACCGCCGCCGCACGTAAAATTCATTTTTGCGACGACGGAAGCGGACAAGGTTTTGGAGACGATTACTTCGCGTTGCCAGCGTTTTGAATTCCAGCCGATTCCCGAGGCGAAAATCGCCCGGCGCCTCCGCCAGATTACGGAAGCCGACGGCGTGGAAGCGGGCGAAGAAGCCCTGCGTGCCATCGCGCGTTTGGCCAACGGCGGGATGCGCGACTCGCAGTCGATTCTCGACCAGGTGATTTCTTTCTGCGGAAAGAAAATCAGCGAGAAAGACGTTCTCGATATTTACGGATTGGCGTCTAAGGAACAGATTGATGCTTTGGCCGCCGCCTTGGCAGCCGCCGACTACGCCGCCGTCGTCAAATTCGCCGACACCTTCGTGGAAGAGGGGCGCGACCTCCTGCGCGTCCTCAAGCACACGCAGGCGCGAGTCCGCGAAGCCCTTTTGGATTCGATTCGCGAAGGCGGGATTTCCTCCTTGCTCGGGACGGCGATGCGTACGGAGCAACTTTTGAGAATGTTGGATACGCTTCAGTCCGGAGAAAGCAGCGTTAAGCTCGGCCTCTCCGAACGTGCCAATTTTGAAGTCTGCCTGCTTAAAGCCGTCGAACAAAGTCGAACGCGAGCCATTGATGCATTGATTAAAGATATCGCCGGACTCGCCGCGGGAATGCCCGCCGACGAAGCAAAAAAAAAATAAGCTGAGTCCGATTGCCGAGAAATTTCGCCGGGCGAATTTGGCTTTCAAGGAGGCCCGCAAGAGCGACAGCCTGCGTTTTTCTTCCGCCCGCGAAACGCTCGATGCGCTTTCCGAAAAGCGTCGTAACGCTCCGGCAAGGGAGGCATTCTCCGACGAGGCGCCGCTCCCGCAGTACGATCCTTCCGAAGAAGCCGGATTTGATGCAGCGACGGGAGTTTATGACGCGGAATCCGACGATTCCGGAGCTCCGACCCTGCCTTTCGACAAGGCCTTTGCCGCCCTCCCGGCCGACCTCGTTCGTTTTGTCCGCGAACGCTTTCACGCGGAATTCTCCCGTATTCGCGCTCCGCGCAATGTCTTTTCCTATCGCGGTTTCGGGGAAGACACGACCGAGAGCGATGAAGCTCCGGAAGAGGATTCCGACGACGCCTAATCTCCCAACGCCTGTCCATGATGAAAAATTTCGGTTCTCCGCTCAAAATCGGCGTCATTTCCGACACCCACGGCCTCCTGCGGCCTGCCGTATTCGATGTTTTTAAGGATGTGGACCACATTCTTCACGCCGGCGACGTTTGTTCCGATGCTATCCTGCGGGAACTTAAAACGATTGCGCCGGTTGCCGCCGTCAAAGGCAATTCCGACTATACGCCGGGATGCCGCCAGTTGCCGCTCTTCGATGTCGTGAAAATCGGCCCCGCCGAGATTTTCCTGCACCACGGGCATTCGGAGGATTTTGATTTTATGCCTTCCGGGACGAATATTGTCGTTTCCGGGCACACGCATTTGCCGCGCGTGGAGCTTTTCGGCGGTATTTTACGCGTCAATCCGGGAAGCGCCGGACCGCGTCGTCCGAGCTCGCCCGTGAGCGTTGCGATTATCACGATTTACAATCGTGCCCGCTCGGCGTCGATCATTGAATTGCCGACGGATTAGGGCGCCTCGCCGTATTCCGGAATCTCCGCTTGCCGTTCCGACGGGAAAGCTCTATCTTCAACAACCATGAAATTTTCTCGTCTAAGCCCCCGGATACTCGCTTTGTTTTCGCTGTGCTCAATTGCCTGTGCTGCGGAGAAACCCTCCGTGAGTGATTTGGCCCCCGGAGTCGAAATTTCCGTCAGCCCCTTGCCGGCATTGGGGGTCGAAGGGACGAAACCGGCCCAAGGCGTCGCGGGTGCATTTGCGTCCTGTGACGGTGCTAATATCTATGTCGGCGGCGGAGCTCTTTTCCCGGAAAAAGGCCCGGCGGACGGCGGGAAGAAGCGCTTTTACGACACTATTTGGCAGTTGAGCCTGACGGATTTCGCTGCCGGCTGGCAACCGATCTGGCGCATGCCCGAGCCGATTGCTTACGGCGTCAGCGCCGGAGATACCTGGATCGGCGGGGAAAATGACGAAGGCAAGTCGGACGGACAGTGTACCTTTTTCCGCTATCAGGACGAGGTGATGACGATTGAACGCTTCCCGGTGCAAATCGACAACGCTGCGGGCAATTACAGTTTCATCGGCGGCGGGAACATCAACGGCGTTCCCGGAAACAAGGCGTTTCGTCTCGCGCCGCATAAAATTGAAGCCCTTCCGGATTTCCCCGGTACGCCGCGTATTCAGCCCGTTGCCGGTTTGTTGAGAACCCCGCGCGGAACTGCCTTTGCGCTCGTCGGCGGATTCTATTTCGACAAAGAAAGCAAAAAGGCGACCGTCGATCGTGCGGGCGTGATTTATTATATGCAGGAAAAGAAATGGGAAAAGCTCCCGCCGCTTCCGGAGAGCGTTTCCGAAGCCGGCTTGGTCGGTTCCTGCGCCGTTGACGATGAGCGCGGCGGCATGCTGATTTTCGGCGGCGTGAACGCAAAAATCTTCAAGGACGCCCTCGAAAAACCTGCGCCGGATTATCTGCGTCACGATCCCGCTTGGTACAAGTTCAACGCCGACATTCTGCGCCTCTCTTTCGGTAAGGACGGCAAAGCGAAGTGGGAAAAGCTCGCAAGCGTCCCCGCCACCGCCCGCGCCGGGGCCTCGGTGGTTAAGCAGGTCTCTTCTCAATCGGAAAAAATCTTCTTCATCTGCGGCGAACTCAAGCCCGGCTTCCGCTCGACGGATTGCTGCGTAATCGAAATAAAGATTAAGGATTAAAGCTTAGAGAGAGTCTTTGTTCCGATTCCGAAACATAGAATTTCTTTAAGCTTTAAGCTTTAAGCATTAAGCTCTTACCTCTTTAAAACTATGAATGCTATCGTAAACTACATCAACGGACTTAAGGATGCCGGAACGCAAACGTCTTCGGTATTCGATACATTGGTCATTGCGCTGATGCTCATTGTTATCGCGATTGTCGCGATTCAGGCTTGGCGCAAGGGCGTACGCAACGTCGTCAATCTCGCCGACCCGAATACGAAACCCGGTCTCTGGGCTTGGGTGGCCGTCGGCCTGCTTTGGATTGTCGTCATGCTTAACTACTTCGACCGTCAATTGCTTTCGGTCGTTCGTGCTCCGATCGTCGAAGATATTCCGATGACGGACGCCCAATTCGGCCTGATCACCTCGGCGTTCCTCGTCATCTACGCGGTGCTGAGCCCCGTCGGCGGCTTCCTGGCCGACCGCTATTCCCGCCGCTTGGTCATTCTCTGCTCGCTCGTCGTTTGGTCCACGGTTACGTGGTGGACGGGGCATGCGACGGACTACACGACGCTCTTCATCGCACGTGCCGCGATGGGGGTCTCCGAAGCGTTTTACATTCCCGCCGCGCTCGCTCTCATCACCGACTACCACCGCGGTAGCACGCGTTCGCTCGCGACCGGTATTCACATGAGCGGTATTTATGCCGGTATGGCACTCGCCGGCTACGGCGCAACGATGTCCGACGCCATCGGCTGGCGCATGACCTTCGCGGTCTTCGGTCTCATCGGCGTGATTTACGGTTTCATTCTTATCGTTTTCCTGCGCGACCCGAGCAAGGCTCCTGCCGACAATGCGCGTGCTCAACTTCGTGAAGAAGTTCCTGCCGCCGCCAAGGAAGAAAAGCCCGCCGACTTCGAAAAGCTTTCCGGCGCTCAGGTATTCAAGAGCCTGCTCAGCTCCCGCCCGATGTGGATTTTGCTGACCGTCGTCGCTTTCGCCGGCGCGGGCAACTGGTTCCTCCTCACGTGGTATCCGACGCTTTTGACGGATACGTTTAAGGTCATCCAAGGCGTTTCCGTGCCGCTCGCAGAGGCTACCGGTATGAACGACGTTATCAGCCTGACGACGGGTGAAGCCGGCCCGGCAGCAACGCTTTGGAGCTCCATCGCGAAGTATATTGCCGTTATCGTCGCCGCAATTATTGCCGACCGCTGGGTACAGAAAAACCTCAAGGCGCGTGCGCTTGTTCCCGGGATCTCTTTCGTCCTCGCAGGCCCCTGCGTGATTCTCGCGGTCGTTCTCGCCGGAATGTTCGGCGGCGTCAGCTGGTTGTTCTATACGATGCTCGCACTCGTTGCGACGCAGGGGATTGCCCAAGGCTCGCTCGACGCTACGCTCATGCCCGTCATGCGCTCGCACATCGACGAACGTTATTCCGCAACCGGTTACGGTCTGTTGAATCTGACCTCGGCCGGTGTCGGTGCACTGATTTCTTTCTTCGGCGGATGGTTCAAGGACCAGGGCGTGCCGTTGACCACGACGCTCGCTGTTGCCGGCGGCCTCATGTTCATCTGCGGTATCCTCTTCTTCGCGCTTCCGAAGCCGCAGAAGTAGGAAGAGAGATTAAAGATTAGAGCTTAAAGTTTAAAGAGAAGCGTTCCCGTGATTGATTTCGCGGGAACGCTTTTTTGTCGGAAACACAGTTTTCTGCTTATCGCTCACTTTTCACAGCTTACTCTCTTAAGAATTCCGTGCGGTTTTCCCGATGTTTTTCGCTCGCGGTGCTTGCGTTTGTGCGGGAACGCGGGTAAATTAGGGGCTTTCCGTTTTACAAAAATTTTATCGATCATGTGCGCTAAAGCAGCAAAAACCGCTATTTCTCCGCGTCGGGATGAAGATTATCCCGAGTGGTATCAACAGGTCGTTAAGGCCGCCGATCTCGCCGAAAATTCGCCGGTGCGCGGATGCATGGTCATCAAGCCGTGGGGCTATTCGCTTTGGGAGAACATCCAGCGCGACCTCGATGCGCTGTTTAAGGCGACGGGGCACGTCAATGCCTACTTCCCGCTTTTTATTCCGAAAAGCTTCATCGAAAAGGAAGCCGAACACGTGGACGGCTTTGCGAAGGAGTGTGCCGTCGTTACGCACTCGCGCCTTGCTGCCGACGAAAACGGCAAGCTCGTCCCCGCCGGCGAACTTGAAGAGCCGCTCATTGTGCGTCCGACTTCGGAAACGATCATCGGCGCGACCTATGCGAAGTGGGTTCAGAGCTATCGCGACCTGCCGATTCTCGTGAATCAGTGGGCCAACGTTGTCCGTTGGGAAATGCGCACGCGCCTCTTCCTGCGTACGGCGGAATTCCTTTGGCAGGAAGGCCACACCGTCCACGCGACGGCCGAAGAAGCCGAAGAAGAAACCCGCAAGATGCTCGACGTTTACGCTGATTTTGCGGAAAACTACATGGCGATGCCGGTCATCCGCGGCCATAAGACGGCTTCGGAACGCTTCCCGGGCGCCGTCGATACGCTTTGTATCGAAGCCATGATGCAGGACCGCAAGGCTCTCCAAGCGGGCACCTCGCACTTCCTCGGACAGAATTTTGCCAAGAGCTGCAACATCCAGTTCCAAAACGAAGCCGGACAGCTCCAGCACGCTTGGACGACGTCGTGGGGCGTTTCCACGCGCCTTATCGGCGGCATGATCATGACGCACGCCGACGACGACGGAATGGTTGTTCCGCCGCGCCTTGCGCCGCAGCACGTCGTCATCCTCCCGATTTATCGCGATCCCGCACAGCGCGGTGACGTTCTCGCCTATTGCGAAGCGCTCAAGAAGGACATTCTCGCGCAACGCTACGACGGACGCCCGATTCTCGTTTCGATCGACGACCGTGACCTGCGCGGCGGCGAAAAGACTTGGGGCTGGATTAAGAAGGGAATTCCGTTGCGCGTCGAAGTCGGCGCTCGCGACATCGCCGAAGGCAAGGTCTTCGTCGGCCGCCGTGACACCGGCGAAAAATACGGCATTGCCCGCGACGAATTTGTCGCCACGCTCCCGCAGAAGCTGCAGGAAATCCAAGACAATCTTTTGGCTCGCGCGAAGAAGTTCCGCGCCGACAATACGCGTGTCATCAACACGAAGGAAGAATTCTACGAATTTTTCACGCCGAAGAACAAAAACAAGCCCGAAGTGCACGGTGGTTTTGCGCTCTGCCATTGGAACGGTTCGGCGGAAGTCGAAGCCCAAATCAAGGCCGACCTGAACGTGACAATTCGTTGCGTCCCGATTGACGATACGGAATTTCCGCCCGAACCCGGCATCTGTCCGTTCTCCGGCGAACCCTCCGCACGTCGCGTCGTTTTCGCAAAATCCTACTAATTTGACCAATCCTTAACCTAACAAAGCATGAGCAACACACAGTATAAAGAAACGGACGAAAACAATCCGGCAGCGATCGAGCTTTTCAAGAGCATTTGGAAAGCTCTCGAAGGCGACCTCGGCGTCGCGGCGCTGACCTTCCCGAAGGCAATTTACTGGCTCAACGGCGCTCCCGGCGCCGGCAAGGGAACGCAAACGGATGTCATTCTCGAAGAACTCGGTCTGAAGTCCCAGCCGATCGTGATGAGCGACTTGCTCAAGACGCCGGAAATGGAAGCCATCAAGGCAACCGGTCAGCTCATCGACGACAAGACCGTTATCGGTTTGCTCTTCCGCCGCCTCACGCGCCCGGAATACCGCGACGGTGTGATGGTGGACGGCTTCCCGCGCACTGCCGGACAGGTCGCCTGCCTGAAGTTGCTCGCTAAGAAGCTTAACGAATTGCACGCTTCGGCTCCGGAAAAATACTTTGCGGCAAACTTTACGATGCTGATGCTTTACGTGACGGAAAATGAATCCGTTGAACGCCAGCTCAAGCGCGGCCGCGAAATGAAGGCTGCCGGCAAGCCAGTGCGCGAAACCGATATCGACCCGGAAAAAACCCGTGTCCGCTATCAGGTTTTTGCCTCGACAACGCTCGAACCGTTGCAGTCGCTCAAGGGAACCTTCCCCTATCTGCAGATCGACAGCCTCGGCGGCATTGAAGAAACCGCCGACGAAATCCGCAAAGCCCTGCGCTCGCGATAAGTCCAATGGGTGAATGGTGGCCGGTGAGCAGGAAATAGTTTTTCTTCAGACCCACCGTTTTCTGTTCTCCGTTCACGATTCACCGTCCTCAATGCCTCATGTTGCGCGCCTATCATCCGTTTGACGTTCCCGCCGACGCGGAAACGCTGACGCTTTCGAAAGAAGAAAGCTTCCACCTCGCTAAGGTTCTGCGGGCGCGCAACGGCGAGGCCGTAGCGGCGTTTGACGGGAAAGGAACCGTCTTTATCGGGAAGATTATCGGCGGCGACGCTAAAGCACTGACGATTTCCGTCGAATCGCGCTCTTGCGTTCCCGCCCCGCAATGCCGCCTCGCGCTTGCCCAGGCGATGCCGAAAGGCTCGCTGATGGATGATGTGATTCGCCAGGCGACGGAAATCGGTGCGGCGCGCATTTTCCCGCTGGCAAGTGCCCGCAGCGAAGTCAAACTCGATGCCAGGCGCGCCGAGCATAAGCTGGAGCGCTGGCGGGCCATTGCCGTTGAAGCCTGCAAACAATGCGGGAATGCCTTTGTTCCGGAAATTTTTCCCGTGATGACGCCGGACGCCTTTTTCAAAACGCAGGCTCCGGAGCGCGGCCATGCGCTTTGGATCACGGCAAGCCTCGAAGAAGGCACGCGTTCCTGCACGGAAATTGCGCGGGAATACGCCGCCAATCCGCCGGAAGAAATCCTTTGGCTTGTCGGTCCGGAAGGCGATTTTTCGCCGGAAGAGTACGCGCTTGCCCGTAGCACCGGCTGCGTGCCCGCACGCTTGGGCGACAATGTTCTTCGGGCGGTGACGGCTGCGATTTACACGCTCGCCGCGGGAGACCAAATGCGCCAGTCTTGGCGGAATTAAGCTTTTATGTGCGCCCTCAAGAAACAAAATGATTCGTCTGAAAAACAGCTGACGATGTGGACTTCGACGCTCGACGAGGCGCAGATTGCCGCGCTCGGAAAGATTTGTGCGGAAGGAAACGGCTTTGAGGCGATGGAAACGCCGTATGCGATTTTTTCTTATAAATCCAAGCCGTTGAAAATCAACGTTACGGTTTATACTTCCAAGAAGATCGTCGTCGCGGGGAAAGGGACGCAGGAATTTGTTCAAAATGTCATCGAGCCGCAGGTGACCGGCGTAGCGCGACTCGGCTACGACGACGTCTATCATCCGGAATGGTTCGAGTATCACGCGGGCTTGGACGAATCGGGCAAAGGCGATTTGTTCGGGCCGCTCGTCTCCTGCTGCGTGATTGCGGGCGCGGATGCCGTGAAAACTTGGATCGATGCCGGCGTGCGCGACTCCAAAACCGTCGCCGAAAGCTCTATTTTTGAGCTCGAAAAAATGATTCGCGCCACTCCGGGCGTCATCGTCAAAACGGCGACGACGACGATGGAAAAATACAATGCGCTTTACTCCGGCACGTTCAAGAATCTGAACGCGATGTTGGCGCAGTTTCACTTTTTATCGCTGCGTGAGGCGCTTTTCGCCGCGCAACAAACGCCGGCGGGAACGCCGAGCTGGGGGCTGCTTGACCAGTTTACGAAATCGCCGCTCGTCCAGCGGCTTTTGTCGCGTAACGGTATTGATTTTGATTTGCAGATGCGGACGAAGGCGGAAAGCGATCCCGTTGTCGCTGCCGCTTCGATTGTTGCGCGTGCCGCCTACGTGCGTGCCATCAAGGACTTGGAAAAGCAGGCGGGGATGTCGCTTCCGAAAGGCTGCTCTGCCGGAACGCGCAAGGCCGGCGAAAAACTCGTCGAAAAATTCGGCCGTGCCCGCTTTGGCGCTTTTGCAAAACTGCATTTCAAGACGGCTTACGAGGCGATGGGGTTAACGCCGGAGAGCGAATAACCCGTCACTCTTTCAATTTAATCTTCTTCGGAGGATTGTGTTTCGGAATGAGGACGTTGGGTATCGCTTGATGCTCTGTGTCCCCGTGCCTCCGTGAGAGGTTGTATTAGAATTTCTCGCGGAGCCGCAGAGTCACGGAACGATAACGGAAATCAACTCGTCACATTTCCAATTTAATCTTCTTCGGAGGATTGTGTTTCGGAATGAGGGCGTTGGGTATCGTTTGATGCTCTGTGTCCCCGTGCCTCCGTGAGAGGTTGTATTAGAATTTCTCGCGGAGCCGCAGAGTCACGGAACGATAACGGAAATCAACTCGTCACATTTCCAATTTAATCTTCTTCG
>JAFYWY010000070.1 GCA_017546455.1 Opitutales bacterium | reverse complement strand
CGAGCAATTGTCACAGAATTGTCACAAAATGCAATTTTTCCAAAAAAAATTTAATTTTCCCGCAAACCCGCATCACTAAAGGCCTAAACGCCGAAAACACCCCCAAAAAACCGCCGCCTAAACCAAAAAATTACAAAAAAAATAATTTTTTGTAACAATTCTGCGACAATTCCCGGCAGGCAATATGATAAATTAGTACGCGATTTTCGAGAGCACTCCCTCTTTGAGTGTCTTCGTAAGTCTGCCTCCTAAAACAACAATGAATAAAACAATCCGAATCGCTCTCCTAATTTGCTCAGCGCTCATTGCGGCACTGACGGGCATTTGCATTTGCGCCGATCGCCTGCGGGCAACGGAGATTCGGGCAAACTTTCTGCGGGAAAATGCGGAGCAACTCCGGCTTGCGGAGCGTATCGTGGCCGAGCAGCTTCAGATTTTTTTGACACAGCTGGATGCGCTTTCGCGTTGTGCGATATCGTTCCTCAGGAGCAACAGCCTCCCTCGTTTTACGCTGATTTCTTCGGCGTTGCCGGCTTGGCAAACGACGGCGGCCGTCTTACCGGAAACGCAACGGACTCACAGATAAGTTCGGCCGTCTGCTCGGAGTTTATCAATGAAATTGTCCGATTTGTTGACGGGCGGTTTCCGTGCCAAAAGCATTCGTGGCGGCACCGGATTCCTTCCGCATCACGCCCGGACTCGCCTTCTCACCTTCCCCGCTACGGACACTGGAAGTGCTATGCGAGCGGTACGGCGCCCTATCCGGAAAAATATTTTTCGAGCGGTTTTCGTTTTTATGAAGATGCGGGAACGATTTTTGCCGCCCGCGAAGTCCGTGCGCCGAGCATTCTACGCCTTCTGCAGGGAGTACGCATCAGCGAAAAGCGTTTGGAGGGCAAGCTCTCGGCGGCGCTTTCCGCTTTTATCCCGGGCGCTAAAATCCGCGTAGGATTGTCCCGGCGGACGACGGAAATTTTGGGGCTTCCGGTAGAGATCCGCTTGCCGCTCGCCGAAGCTGCGTCAAAGCCGGCGCGTTTGCAAAAGGAATTCCGTTTGGTTTTGGTCCTCGCGTGGTTTGCAGGCGTTGTCCTTGTTGTTGCCGTTTTTCTGATTGTCGTTCATCTGCAAAAAATTTCGGAAGCACGCAAATTGTTTTCCTCGGCAATTGTCCACGATTTGAACACGCCGCTGGCACGCATCGAAGCGCGCGCCGAGTTGCTGCTACGGAACTGCCGCACGCAGGCGGCGGAGGCTCCTCAAACGGCGGAAGGGCTCTGCCGCGACATCCGGCGTTTTCGCATGCTTTCCGACAATTTCTTTCTTGCGTCGAAAATGGCACACACCGGGACCTATGGTTTGCGTTTTTCGGTCTATGGCTTCGGCGAACTCATCGAACGCGTCTCCGCCCTGCTCGCCGAAACCTTGGGAGAATCCTGCGCCGACTTGGAATTGGACATTTCTCCGGAAGCGGAACAGGCAAAAGTCCTCGTCTCCGAAATCGCCTTGGAACGCATCCTAATGAATCTCGCCGGCAACGCCATAAAATCGGCTTGTACGCCCGCAAGTCTCTTCGTACGCCTCTCCGCAAGTCTCACTGCCGACGGGAAAACGCTGAATATCTACTTTGCCGACAACGGGCCGGGGATTCCCGAAAAAATCCGCGAAACCCTTTTTTGCGCCTTCGCCTCCGGCACGCAGGGGCTCGGCATCGGTCTATCGCTCTCGCGGGAACTGGCACGAGCCCAAGGCGGCGAACTCCGCTTAGAAAAAACAGGCTCCACGGGAACGACATTTTTGCTTAGCCTAAAAACCGCCTCATGAAAAAAGTTCCCCGCATTCTGATTGTAGAGGACAGCCCCGAGCTCCTGCGTTTCCTGTCGGAGGGGCTGCAGGCCCGCGGCTACGAAATCTGCACGGCAACGACGTTCAACGAGGCGATTCGTCACGTTGACAGCGAAACCTTTGATCTCGCGATTCTCGACATCATGCTCGACAAGGCGGGAGACGGTATCGCGATTTTAAAATACATCCGCGAATCCCGCAGCTACTCCGTCCCCGTAATCATGCAAACCGTGCTCGCGGACGACGATTATTGCGTGCGCTGCCTTCGGCTCGGCGCCGACGACTTCGTCGTAAAGCCCATACGCATCAACCCGCTGATTGCGCGCATCGAAGCGGTATTACGCCGCGTCGCGGGAATCACCCTCCCGGGCGGAGCAGAAGTGCCGCTCCTCAACGGCGCCAAGGCGTATTGCAGCAATCGCAAGATTGTTCTTTCAACGGGAACGACAATCCCGCTGAGCTATAAAGAAGCACAGCTGTTGCGCTTTTTTTCGGAGCACCCCGACGAGACTCTTTCGGCGGAGAACCTCCTGCTCAATGTCTGGAACGTTAGCCCGACCGAAGATCGCCTTCACTGTGTGCGATCCTCGATTTCGCGTCTGCGCCTAAAACTCGAAGGTCTCGCCGAGATCAAAGCCTATTACAGCGAGGGCTATCGCTTCGAAGTTTAACGCCCAAAAAAAGAACGCAGAGAAATTTCCCTGCGTTCCTTTTTAGTCGGAGCCTTCCGGTGCTTAGAACGAAACGGAGAAGGCCGCGAGCGCGTTGACGAGCGTTGCGACGGCGGAGACCTGCGCCTCCGTCACCGGCTTGTTCGTCTTGATAACCGCAAGCGTTTCGCCGGCTTCGTGGTCGATCGGCGCCGTGATGTTTTCAATGTTGATTTCGGCGTCGCCGAGCACGGCCGTGATGCGGGCAAGCACGCCCGGGCGGTCGGCGTAACGGACAAAAAGCAAGTGCCCGCGCAGGTCGAAGTAGAGACCCTTGAAGCCGTTGATCGACGAAATAATCGGCGTGTTTTCCGCGACAATCCCGCAAACACTGACGGTTTCGTGCTTGCTTGCGGCGGCCTCGGTCATGACATCGAGGACGATGGAATCTTCTTCGACATTGCCGGCGAGCGGCTCTTTCGCCTGATAGACGATGCCGTGTTCGCGGATAGACACTTCGGCCATCGGCGGCGGCAGTCCCTTTTCCGCATGCGGAAGCAGGCCTTCGAGCAGCTTCGGTGTGAACCATTTGCGGAAAGAACGCAGGCTGCCCGAGAAGGTGCAGTCGGCACGGCGAATCGCCTTGTTCCCGCCGACGAGGCGCGCCAGCGTCGCAAGCATTTTCGCGAGTTGAAGCTGCATCGGATTGAGGCCGAGCGGGACTTCGGCGTTGACGACACAAGAGGTATCGCCGTTGTCGAAATAAGCGATGGTTTCTTCGGCCGCGCGCTTGGCGGCGTTGAAATTCGCTTCCTTCGTGTTGGCGCCGAGGTGCGGAAGAATCAGGTCCGCAACGGCGGCGGAAGGTTTGTCGCCCGCAGCGTCTTTCGGGTGAACGTCCGTCGCGTAGAGGATCTTCTTCCCCGAGGCGCGGACTTCGGCGAGCGCGGCTTCATCGACCACGCCGTAGCGGGAACAGTTGATGAGCATCGCGCCGTCTTTCATCTTGCCGAGCAATTCGTGGCTGACGAGGTTTTGCGTCGAAGCCCCGCCGGGAACGTGAAGCGAAATGATGTCGGCTTCTTCAAAAATCTGTTCGAGCGGCACGGGCGTCACGCCGATATTGATGGCGCGCTGCTTGGCGAGAAAGTGGTCGTAGCCGATGAGGGTCGGCTCAAAGCCCTGGAGGCGCTTGGCGAGCAGGCGGCCGATGTTGCCGAGTCCGACAATCCCGACGGTCTTCTTCGTCAATTCGCGGCCCATGTATTTTTTCTTTTCCCAGAGCCCGGCGCGCGTCGTCGTGTCCGCCGGAACAAGATGGCGGTAGCAGGCGAGAATCATAGCGACGACTTCTTCGGCAACCCCGTTGGCATTGGCACCCGGCGTATTCATGACATCGACGTTTTTCTTGCGCGCGTAGGCAATATCGATGTTGTCGAAGCCGGCACCCGCACGGATTACGGCCTTGAGTTTCGGCAACGCATCAATGACTTCGGGCGTCACCTTTTCGGAGCGAACAATGAGCACGGTCGCATCGGGATTGGCGGCGACCTGCGCGTCAATCGGCGTTTCCGCGTCCTGGACGACAGTGTAGCCGGCGGCGACGAGTGTCTTGGCCGCGACCGTGTCCAATTTTGTCGGAATGAGAACTTTTTTCATAAGGATAAATCTGTCTGATTGTTAGCGGTGAAATTCGGGAATGCGCGTTGCGTAGAAAGCGTCTCCGGCGACGGAGATGAGGCGTACGGTACGCATTTGGTTGGCAAGAGCTTCGCCCGGGAACTCGCTCGCGGGAAGGATGACGCGCAGGTAATTGCGCGTGTAGCCCGGGAAAGTGTCGCCGGCGGGATTTTCAAAAAGAACTTCGACGTCTTTGCCGAGATAGCGCTCCATAAAGGCGCGGCGTTTCTGCGAGGAGAGCGCGCGGAGAGCGGCGGAGCGGCGTTGGCGAACGGGAACGGGAACTCGGTCGGGGCGGCGGGCGGCGGGCGTCCCCGCGCGTTCGGAATAGGTGAAAACGTGGCAGTAGGCGAAAGGCCCGTTCATGAAAGTCGCACAGGTTTCCGCGAATTCCTCGTCGGTTTCTCCCGGAAAGCCAATCATAATGTCGGTACCGATGCAGATATCGGGGACGCGGGAAGCGATTTGTTCGACGAACTCGAGGTATTCGGTAAGCGTGTAGTGGCGGTGCATGTCGCGCAGAATGCGTTCGCAGCCGGACTGAATCGGCAGGTGCAAAAACGGCATCAGCGGATGCGCGGGATCGCTCATGCGATCAAAAATGCCGTCGGGAATCGTCTTCGGCTCGATGCTACCGATACGGATACGATCGATGCCGGGAATGGCGGCCAACGCATCGACCACGCCGAGGATGTCCGTCCCCGCATTGTCGTAGGTGCCGATATTGACGCCGGTAAGCACGAGCTCGCGGACGCCGCGCGACGCCAGAGAGCGGGCTTCGTCGAGCAGATTGCCGAGTTCGCGGGAACGTGCCCGGCCCCGCGCAAAGGGAATGATGCAATACGAGCACATGAAATTGCACCCGTCTTGCACCTTGATGTTTGCGCGCTTGTTAAAGGGCATTTCGCCGACAAAGGAAACGGAAAAGTCCTCCCGGGAAATCTTCTCGCGCACGATAACGGGCACGGCGTTTTTCGTGCCGTCGCCGACGTAATCGAGCACATTGAGTTTGTCCTGATTGCCGACAATCAGGTCGATGCCGGGAATGCGGGCCAGCGCAGGCGTGCCCGTCTGCGAATAACAACCGACGACAGCGCAGAAGCCCTGCGGATTCGCCTTGATAAACCCGCGGATGATTTGGCGGCACTTCGCCTCGGCAAGGCCCGTTACCGTGCAGGTGTTGATGATGGCCAGGTCGGCGGGTTCGCCCCATTCGACCACGCGGTAGCCGGCGGCGGCGAGTTTGTCCCGCAAGACCTCGGTTTCGTACTGATTGAGACGGCAACCGAGTGTAAAAATGCACGCACGCCGGGCCGGAAGCCCTGCGTGCGCAACATTTTCGGAATTCGCCGTAGCAGCGGAAACGCCTTTTAGAGCGGCGGACGAATCTTGAGAATTTCGAAGCATTCGATGAGGTCGCCCTCTTGGTATTCTTCGAAGCCGGTGACGCGGATACCGCATTCGTAGCCGGCCTTGACTTCCGTAACGTCTTCCTTGAAGCGCTTGAGGGTGTCGATGCGCCCCGTGTGGAGCACTTCGCCCTTGCGCCAGACGCGCGCATTGAAGTCGCGGCGAATGCTGCCTTCCGTAACCATCGAGCCGGCAACGTAAGCGTTCTTCCCAAACGGGTAAATAACGCGGGCTTCCGCCATACCGACCTTGTTTTCCTTGAGTTCCGGATCGAGCAGTTCCGCCATCGCATCCTTCACCATGTCGAGCAACATGTAAATGATGTCGTGCGTGATGAGATTGACGTTCTGGCGCTTCATCAATGCGGGGACACCGTTGTCGGCTTTAACGTCAAACGCGATAATCGTCGCATTCGAAGCCGACGCCATATTGACGTCGCTCGGCGTAATCGGACCGACGGAACCGCCGACGATTTCGAGCTTAACGCGAGAGGACTTGATACCTTCGAGCGCCGCATTGAGCGCTTCGAGCGTGCCGTCAACGTCCGCCTTGGTAACCACCTTAAAGACCTTTTCGCTGGTACCCGCGAGCAATTGGTTGAGGCGCTCGATGTCGGAGAGACCGGCGTTCTGCTCTTCGTCTTGAGCACGACGCTTGTTTTCTTCTTCCTCTTCGATGGCCTTGCGGAGCTTGTACTGATTTTCTTCGGCGATCTTTTCCGCTTCGCGAGCGTTTTTAACCGTCGAGAAGATTGCACCCGCGGAAGGAACGCCGGACCAGCCCATGACGCGTCCCGGGCAACCCGGAGCGATTTGTTTCATCGGCTTGCCGTATTCGTCCATGATTGCGCGGACGCGGCAGAAGTGCGGACCGCAGACGAGGGCGTCGCCGGTCTTGAGCGTGCCGCGCTGGATGATAACGGTTGCCGTCGGGCCGCGGCCCTGCTCCATCTGAGCTTCGACGACCGTACCTTCGGCCGGGCATTTCGGATTGGCCTTCAGTTCCATCATTTCGGCCTGAAGCAGAATTGCGTCCAGAAGCGAGTCCATGTTCGTGCCCTTGAGCGCCGAAACCGGTTCGCACTGAATCGTTCCGCCCCAGTCTTCGGAGGTAATGCCGCGCTTCTGCATCTGCTGCTTCACGCGATCGATGTTAGCCCCCTTCGAGTCGATTTTGTTGATGGCGACAACGAGCTGAACGTTGTTTTTCTGAGCAAATTTGAGCGCTTCGTCCGTCTGCGGCATGAAACCGTCATCCGCAGCGACGACGAGCACGGCGATGTCCGTAAGAGCGGCACCGCGTTCGCGCATCTTCGAGAATGCCGCGTGACCGGGCGTGTCGAGGAAGGTGATCGACTGATTGCCGTGTTTGACGGAGTACGCGGCGACGTGCTGCGTAATCCCGCCGGCTTCACCCGCCGTAACATTCGATTTACGGTAGTAGTCGAGAAGCGTCGTCTTGCCGTGGTCAACGTGACCCAAAACGCAGACGACCGGCGGACGCGGCATCTTGTCCTTTTCGTCGTCCACCGGTTTCGGTTTTTCGACGACAACGGGCTTGGCCTGCTGAGCGCCCTTTTCGCGGCGGTGAATGTCGAGTTCGACACCGTATTTCTCGGCGACCTTGACGGCGACTTCATCACCCAGGTCCTGATTGAGCGAGGCAAAAACGCCCATGCTCATCAGCTCGGAAATGAGGCGGAACGGACGCACGTCCAAGGCGGTCGCGAGATCGCGGACGACGACCGGTGCGCGCATCGTTACCTTCTTAAGTTCTTCCTTCTTCGCAGGGGCGGCTTCCGCGGCGGCAGGCGCCGGGACGGAAGGCACACTCGGCGGAACCGGCGGTACGGGAGCCGGAGCCGGGGCAACCGGGGGG